>NZ_BASL01000676.1:0-4452 GCF_000648255.1 Candidatus Protochlamydia sp. R18
AATTACCTGCTCTTCCTAAGGAAATCCAAGCTAGAGGAATGCTAATCCCTTTAAAATTAACTCCTAAGGTCAAAATATGGATGTGTTTTTTGCCGAATTTCCAATCTGTCCTATCTAATGCCAAGTCATTTTTCTTATTTTTAAGATCTAAAATGATAATCACTAAATCTGTTATGACCTCTTGATAATCATTCAAAGAAGTTAGCCAGTTGAAAAATCTTTGTATTCGTTTGAAATTAGAATCAATTTTTGCCTTACTATACAAAACTGTTGCTAGCTCTGACAGATTCACTGTCTTCACTATGAACAATCCCAATAATAAATTCGTCAATACAGTTAATCTTGACTTGTTCCAATTAAAATATTGACCTAAAATGTTATGCAGCTCGCATATGTGTTTCATAGTACCTCTAGAGTGGTTTCTGAAGTATTATGTCACATATCGCGAGTTTTTTTACATTTTCAAAAAAATTGTCCTGTACAGAGGGTTTGATAATGAAATTAATAAAATCTAGCAGCCATGGCATACTTACATCAAAAATTCTACAAATTTCATTAGGAGACACCTTTTCTAGAAGAACTTTTTTGACAAGTTCCTTTGTTTGTTCGTTAATGATTTTAGCTTCATTGTTTTCGCTTCACTGTTTGCCACACCTAAACAGCGAAAATTTTGCTTTTCATGTCTTACATTATCCTTCTTCTTTACCAAATTTGATCCGCAGTTTGTAGATTCCCTTGCTTTTCTCTGCTTGAATTAGAACAATTAATCTATCCAATTAGATCAGTTTATTGGAATAGCCTTACCTATTTAGCACCACCAAAAAATGCTATTTAACAAGCAACCTTAATAAGAAGATCTACTGATAATAGTTATGCTTTTTACCCTTTTCATGATAAAATTCCTCATTTCTCAATAAAATAATAAACGTGTAAACTGATCAGAATTTATGATTGCATTAATCGAATTAACAATGCGTTTTGGCGCTAAAATACTTTTTAAACAAGTGAATCTTCAATTTAATCCAGGAAATCGATACGGATTGATTGGGGCTAATGGGTGTGGAAAATCTACTCTAATCAAAATTTTGACGGGAGAGATTTGTGCTGATGCAGGTCACGTGACTATTCCTCAACAGCTTACTCTTGGTTCTTTAAAACAAGATCATTATATGTATGAAAATGAACGGGTAATTGATGTTGTATTAAGAGGAAAACAGTTATTATGGCGCAGCTTAGAAGAAAAAAAACGCATTTTACAGCGAGAACCATTTACAGACGATGATTGCCAAGCTCTTTCTCGTTTAGAAAAAATAATCGAGGATCAAGATGGATACACTGCTGAAGGAGAGGCGGCAAAATTACTAGAGGGATTGGGAATTCGAGAAGGGGCTCATCAAAAGCCCTTACATCTTTTATCGGGGGGCTATAAGCTCCGGGTTCTTCTTGCTCAGCTATTTTTCGGTAAACATGCCATTTTAGTGTTGGATGAACCAACTAACCATTTAGATTTATACTCCATTAAATGGCTAGAAGGCTATTTACGCAATTTTCCTGGTACATTAATTGTGACATCTCATGATCGAGATTTTCTTAATAATATTTGTACGCATATTGCAGATGTCGATTATGGGACGATCAAAATTTATAAAGGAGATTACGAAACTTTTGCTAAACAGAAAAAGCAAGATCGTGAGCAAAAAGAAGCCATGCTCACTAAGCATGATAAGCGTCGAGAAGATTTACAAGGGTTTATCGATCGCTTTGGAGCTAAAGCGACAAAGGCTCGACAAGCGCAATCCAAAGCTCGTTTGGTTGAAAAAATAGAAGATGAAATGGATAGCTTAAATCTTCTTCCAACTTCTCGACTTTATCCAAATTTGAATTTTGTACCCGAAAGAGCTTCTGGTGTTACTGTTCTCAAAGCTAAAAATCTCTATAAAACTTATGGATCCAAAAAAGTTTTGGAGAATGTTTCATTTGAAATAGAACGAGGAGATCGCTTGGCGATTATTGGTCCTAATGGAATTGGGAAATCGACTTTACTGGAAATATTGACAGATCATGCCCAACCCGACCAAGGAGAATTTGATTGGGGATTTGCGACTCAAATTGCTTATTTTCCTCAAGACCATGCAAGAGAAGTGCAAGGTGATTTGAACTTGCTTGATTGGCTAGGTCAATTTGATCGGACCAAAACTCAAGAGCAGGTCAGAGAACTTTTAGGTCTCGTTAAATTCTCAGGGGATACAGTTAAGCAGCCTATTCATACATTAAGTGGAGGCGAAACAGCCCGTTTAATTCTTGCTAAAATGATGCTGTTAAAACCTAATGTTTTGATTTTTGATGAGCCGACAAATCACCTGGATTTAGAAGCTATTGATGAATTAACGAAAGCTTTGCAAAATTATTCAGGAACTCTTTTGCTTGTTAGCCATAACCGTTATTTTGTTTCACATATTGCTAATCGCATTTTGGAAATTAACTACCAAAAAATAGAAGATTTTAAAGGAAGCTATCCTGAATACGTAGAAAAGCAAGAAAAAGATCATTTATCCAAACCAAAAGCTTTGAGTCAACGTTACGCACATGAAGAAGCAAAAACAAATTCTTTGTCAACTTATCAAGATCAAAAGCGTTTAAAAAGTTTGAAAACTCAATTAAAGAAGCGAGTATTTTTAGCAGAAGAAGAATGTCATAAAATTGAAGAAAAGATTAAAGAAATTGAACAAATTATGTCTTCTGAAGGGTTTTATCAAATATCAACACGAGAAAAACAGCTAGAATATACTCAAGAAAAACAATTGCTGGAAGATGCATTAATGACTTCTATGGAAAAATGGGAAACAGCAAGTTTGGAATTGCAACAAAGTGAAGCTGAAGATGAGTGATAGATCTTTGACTATTATAGTTGTGGGAGGAGGAGCTGCTGGTTTTTTTGGAGCCATTTCTTGCGCTCATCATTTTCCTCAACATCAAGTCATTCTTTTAGAAAAAACGCGTCAACCATTGGCAAAAGTCCGCATTTCAGGAGGAGGGCGTTGTAATGTGACGCATGCCTGTTTTGATCCTTCTATTTTGATTAAATCTTACCCAAGGGGAAGTCAAGAATTGAGAGGGCCTTTTACTCGTTTTCAACCGAAAGATACGATTGAATGGTTTGAAAATAGAGGAGTGAAACTTAAGGTAGAAGAAGATGGTCGTATGTTTCCGGTAACAGATCAGTCAGAAACAATTATTGCTTGCTTGCAGCAAGCTGCTCGCGAAGCTCGTATAGATATCCGACTTGAAAGAGGTGTTCAAAGAATCATTAAAGAGGAAAAAGGATTTACCTTGCATCTTTCTAATGAAGAAGTTTTAATTTGTGATAAATTGTTAATGGCAACCGGAAGCGCTCCGAAACTTTATCCCTTACTGGAAGAGTTAGGACATACCATTATCCCTCTCGTTCCCTCCCTTTTTACCTTTAATGTACCTGATTCTCCCTTGTTAGATTTAGCCGGCGTTTCATTACCTGTTGCGCAAGTTCGCCTTGTCGATGAAGGAATCATGCAGCAAGGCCCACTTTTACTCACACATTGGGGATTTAGTGGACCAGCTGTTCTTAAGCTCTCAGCTTGGGCAGCTCGTGAACTTCACGCTTTAAATTATAAAACCAAAATGGAAATCAATTGGCTTCCAAATTTATCTGAAGAGGAGATTAGGCAGACTTTCTTAAAAGTGAAACGAAGTAACCCTGCTAAGTTAGTAATGTCGGAATCTTTGTTCGAATTACCTAAACAATTGTGGAAGAAGCTTGCTCAATTATCTAGTATTGATGCTGATTTAAGATGGGCGATGCTTTCCAATAAACATCTTTCTTCTTTCATAACTTATTTGCGCGCTAGCCCATTTTTAATTCAGGGCAAAACTATTTACAAACAAGAATTTGTCACGTGCGGTGGGGTGGCTTTAAATGAAGTCAATTTTAAAACACTTGAAAGTCGCCGTTGCCCCCATCTCTTCTTTGCTGGAGAAATTCTCAACATCGATGGGATCACTGGAGGATTCAATTTCCAAAATGCCTGGACAACCGGATGGATTGCTGGTTGCTCAATGGGAATGCCAACATCCGTCATTTAGTTTTCTGCTTCTTTTAAAGATTTTCGCCTTTTTAGCGATTATGAAGAAAATTTAAAAACAAAATTATTTACTAAAAACTATAAGCGTAAAAAATTTATAGGTTCAACAATAATTACCCAAAACTATTATTGAAAATAAACCGCCTATTCTTAAATATACTAAATTTATTAAAAATAATTAAATTCTGTAACTATATTTATTTTATTAATTTTAAATTTGTTTTAAAATTCATTTTATAAATAATAAAATATAGAATTATTTAATGATAAATAATTCATAATCAATTCCTTAAAATAAATTTTTTATTAGTTAATTATTTAACTAATAAATTAA
>NZ_BASL01000675.1:0-975 GCF_000648255.1 Candidatus Protochlamydia sp. R18
ACAATATTATTTATAAATAAAAATTATTGCAATAATTATGAGATAAAATAGGCAGTCACATTTTAAAAGAAATGTTTCATCTTATCAATGAAGAGTAATTAAAAAACAAATAAGGATCAATATAGTTCAAATATAAAATCCTCAGTTTTTGATCTGAAATTGTTTTAAGTTCACGAGATGATAGAATTAGGAAATAAACGACTTATAAGACCTCTAATGTGGATTAGAGGGCCTATTTGATTAGGAAATATGCGGAAGAAAATTGCCGCCATTAAAATTGGTTTATAAGCTTAATTTCCATCCTGTAATACATCTTATCGCGGATATTTCTATTAAATAAGCGTCTCAATGGAAATTGATCAACTTTAATGAAATTTTATCCTTGATTCTCTTAGGACAAAGTACGCTTTTATTTTCGTCGCCAGAATTCCTTCTTTTTTATTAAATTTTTTTACCTATGAATTTCTAAATTGAGTGAAGCTGCTACAGTTTTAAAACGTGCTAATCCTGCATCGGTGAGATTATAGCAACTACTCAGATCTAGATATTGCAAAGTCGTTAAGGGTGTCAAATGGGCTAATCCATCGTCAGTGAGATTATAGCATAGGCTTAGAACTAGATATTGCAAACTCGTTAAGGGCGTTAAATGCGCTAATCCGACATCGGTGAGATATTCACATCCGCTTAAATCTAGATGCTGCAAACCCACTAAAGGTGTCAAATGCGTTAATCCTGCATCAGTAAGTTTATCGCAAAAGATTAAATCTAGATGCTGCAAACTCGTTAAAGGTGTCAAATGGGCTAATCCAGCATCCGTGAGATTCTTGCACGCACACAGATTTAGATGCTGCAAACTCGTTAAAGGTGTTAAATGCGCTAATCCATCATCGGTGAGATATCCACATCCGGTTAAATCTAGATGCAGCAAAGCCGTTAAGGGCGTTAAATGCGCTAATCCTGCATCAGTGAGACGCC
>NZ_BASL01000674.1:0-7779 GCF_000648255.1 Candidatus Protochlamydia sp. R18
AAATAATAGCCTTGGGAGAAGATCCAGCGCAAGGATTGCCCGTTTTTACTTGCATCGGGTCTAAACACCGCTCTGGTTTCCATGTCGATTCTGGTGGCAACCCAGCTTTTGTCACTGCTCTTATCAACACACCCGATGGATTGGCCCAAATGCAAAAAATGGAGGATTATTCCTCAACTTCCCCTAGTAATACGCTGCGCAAAACAATTTTTTTTCACCAAAATACCCATAAACTCTTTGAACTCTACCAAGCGCAAATGTGCATCTATCTTGATGAAGAGTTGCCGCAAGTAGAAGAAATCAGGTGCAAGTGTCAGGCGGTACAGCTGCTAACGGATCGGCTGCAGGCCTATGAGAAAATTTGGTATGATCCTTTTAAAATCCAGCTTATTGATCTAAAAAAACACTACTCGGAGCTGCTCCCTCACCTTTTAAATGATTTATCTCTTTATTTTGGCATGGAAGAAGCCAATACACTCGATCTTATCGACGCACTTGTGAAAAAGGAAATTTTCACCGCTGAAAGTGGCTTCTTATTGCAAGAGGCGGTGGCGGCTATTTACCTAAAAAGAGTAGATCTCCATTTTACTTGTGGGGAGCAAAAAGAAGAGGTTAGTCTAGAAGAATTTCGTAATGAAAAAGAGATCCTGGCCAAGATTTACTGGCTTGTGTTGCGCCCTCTTTACCGCAAATTAAAATTTTGTCTCTCTAACCTAGACTCTTATCAACTAAAGCTTTGCATTTCTAATCTCGACTCTTATTTTCAAAAAATCGATCTCCTTCAGGAGGCTTATTACGAAGAGAAACTGCATCCTGATACAATAGAAAATCTCAAGCCTTGGATGGTTCATTTCGTACATCATCTTGTTTCCAGGCAACAAGCGAAGGCGCTTGATCAGGCTTGGCATTGGCATGAAGCTTACTACCAAAGACTCTCACAGACGACTTTTACGGAACCTCTAAGAAAAATCTATCTTAATGTTTTGAACTCTTATGCCACTGAGGAAAGCTTTAGTAATTTAATCGCTCATCTTGCCTCGATTCCCAATCCAGGCGGAATTAGACAAAGCCAACGTTTAGAAGAAGAACAGTTTCAAAAAGCAATTCTTGCCATGACAATCGACCATCTGGATCCAGACGATCCCTTCCAAATCAAAATCCGCTGCCCGGCAGTGCCACATGCTCGGTATCTCAACCAGGCCGTGTGCAAACAAATCTTAGAAGAAACGGGAAACCTCAAACGGCAATACAAAAGCGCTCACCCCGTTGCGCGTGCTTCCTATGAAGGCTATCATCTGCACTTTAAACAAAAACCGACGCATCCTCTGCTGGAATATGCCATTCATGCGCTGACGGCACGCATTGCGGGGCATTTGAGTCCTCCAACTGAGCTGGCACGCTTTGAAGTTGATGTGAAAGGAAAAAAACAAATCTATCCCGTGTTAATTTCAAAAACAATTCAAGGAGAAACGTTAGAAAACACAGAAAAGCTAGACGTCAAGCAATTGACCTGGGCTTGCCTGTGTGCCTTATTGACACGTCCAGGCGATGGTCGCTTCTCGAACTATGTCGTCGAAGAAGAGACGCAACGCATTTTTTGCGTCGATAATGATATTTCTTTTGTCGAACCTGTCATCCACCATTTCGCCGGACATAAGGTCCATTTTTCCTCAGCTCTTTTTTGCTTACCTGCTAAATACCGTTTAGATCCTGAAGTACTACAGACTTTCCTTAATTTAGATCCTAATTTCATCCTTAATAGTTGGCTCGAAGACTTAATCCAAATAGACGAGAACTACCGCGCTCTTCATCTCTTTACTCCTAAAGAAGAAAAAATTTTATATGAAGAAAACCCGGAAGATTGCTTTAAAGGAACGCTTCTTTTGCGCAGCGGGATGGTGACGAATCTACTCATTCAATTTTACCATTTGCAAGACTGCTTACGCCAAGATTTAAAAAATAAAAAAGATTTTGCCCCTCTCGATCTTTTGCCTTATCTCATCAACTTACGGGGCAGTCACAAGCAAACCCTAGATCGCTGGGTGTACTCTAAATATAAGCAAGCTAATGCAAGCAGCCTAAGTCCCAAACAAAGGCTACAACAAGCGATCGATCGTCAGGTAGACATTTCTCTCACTTCCGCTCAAGCTGACGCAGCCACCTTTGGCAAACCCCCGACGTTTGAAGAAATTCAAGAACGTGAAGAATACTCTCCTGAAAAAGCTCAAAGTGAGCTTTTTGCGTTTACTTTAAGTCGGTGCACTTCACATGTCGCGTTCGGAACAAACAAAGAAGGAGAATGGATTGAAGCAGATTTTAGAAAGATGGTTAAAGGAAAGACACCTGATCGGGAGCGGCAACGTCTCGTTTTAAATGCCCTAATCTTTTTAATGAAAAATAAAAAGCTTCGACCCAGAAAAGTGACTTTGATGAACTGTGCTGTTTTAGATCACATCTCGTTAAAGCCTTTCTTGCATGTTGAACTCGACTATTTAAATGTGAGCGGCTGCCCGCTTATCAAAGAAGAAGCCATTCAAGCAATGGAAAATCGCTCTCCTAACCTCAAAATGCTTTATTTAAACCGCTGCATTCAGCTGCGCGCGTTTGAAAAACCACGCTTTCCTTTCGTTTCTACCTATTTGCAGTTTGCCAAATTAGAAGAATTGCAACTTAAGAGGTGTGAGGCGCTTACCTCGATTCAGCTAGATGCCCCTCTTTTGCATACCCTAAAAGCCGATAAAAATCCCCATTTAAAAACGCTCTTTTTCAAAACAGGTGCTCCGTATTTTAAAGGAAGTTTTACAAGATGTCCGAATTTAGATTTAAAAAAGGCGAAAGAAGAAGGAGTGAGTAAAATTTTAAAAGAAATAAAAACTTCAGAAATTGACCGTACACAATTATTTCAACTTTATATGAATGATTCTCGGCTCACTTCGCTTGAACTTAGTTACAGGGGAATAAGCGATAAGGAAGCGGAAGTTATTGCTAATGGACTTGCTTTTAATACGGCTCTTAAGTTTCTCCGGCTTAATAGTAACCAAATAAGCGATAGGGGAGCAATGACTCTTGATCTCGCTTTTGCTTTCAATACTACTATTAACCATCTCTGGCTTGAAAGAAACCTAATAAGCGATAGGAGAGCAGAAGCGCTTGCTCGGATTCTTGCTTCCAATACTGCTCTTATGACACTCCTTCTTAACAAAAACCGAATCAGCGATAAAGGAATGGAAGCATTTGCCCAGGCTCTTGTCTTCAATACTGCTCTTAGAAAACTTCATCTTAACGGAAACCAAATCAGCGATAAGGGAATGGAAGCTTTTGCTCGCGCTCTTATTTCCAATACGACTCTTGAGTCACTCAATCTTGACAGAAACCTAATAAGCGATAGGATAGCAGAAGTGCTTGCTCTTGCTCTTGTTTCCAATAAGGCTCTGAATACACTTTATCTTAACAAAAACCTAATAAGCGATAAGGGAATGGAAGCGCTTGCTCGCGCTCTTGCTTCCAATAGTGCTCTTTTGTATCTTAACCTTAATAATAACCAAATCAGCGATAAGGGAATGGAAGCTCTTGCAAAGGTTCTTGCTTCTAATACTGCTCTTAAGAAGTTTTGGCTTAACGGTAATTTAATAAAGCAATAGGGAGTTATAAACAATTAATCAAGCTCTTTATTCCATTGGAGCTGCTCTTAGAGTTCTCTGTCTTCACAAAAAAAATAAACATTTTAGATTTTTATACAGAAAACTCTAAGATGATTGGTTATAGCGTCGGCTTGGTTTTCATTCATTTGCGATGAAAGCATCCCTTAGACTGGCCCTTATCAAAACAAGCAATGACTTTTAAATCAAATTTTAAATTGATTGAGGTGTTTCTTTTTGATAGTATCTTTTCGATGTGAATTTTTGTTAAATCAAAGGATAGCCAAGTCATGCAAAGCACTCATCCTATCTCGGCCCAACCTTTTAGTGAGCAGCCATCAAAATTAGAAGACTTAAAAAGCCTCGATGCAATTTTGGCTACTATTAAGAAGGAAAAATACTCTCGAGCTGTCGAGCAGTTTAATTTTTTTATGGCCTTTTTGACGCCCTATGCGGAAAAAGAGATACTCAAAAAGATTTTTGACTGCCTCTTGTTGCTTATTCCCGTCGTAGAGTCTCCTAAAGAGATAGAAGAGGGTGTACGTTTACTGCTCAATTTAGCATCAGACTCCTGTTTTGCAGAAGAACAAAAGCAGTTAGCTACCGAACTCGCCAAATGGCATTACAAGCAAGGAAAACAAGAACAGCTAAATAAGAAACAAGTTAAAGATCCCATCAATGCTCTTCATTACGCAGTAAAGGCTCAGAGCATCTCGATGGCTTCTTCAGAATCCCAACGCCAAGCTTCTCGCTACTTTAAAGTCGCTTCAACGTCCCTTAGCGTTTTTAAGCAGCGTTTGAAAAAAGCAAGAGCCGAAGATAAGAGTCAGGAAGTCGTGCAACTCATCACAAATCTTGAAACGCGTTTTAAAGCAATCTGCTGCAAGGGTGAACAGCATGCTTTGATTAAATTATTCTATAAACAAGTACGCAAACTTATAGCGGCTCTATTTAGCAAGCGAGGAGGACAAAAACCGATAGAGGCAAGTGGGCTGCATCATCTAAAACCAACGATGGACCGTTATTTAAACAGTAAAACTTTTCCCACGACTTGTTTTATCACAACTACCTACCGAAAAAATTTAGATACTTATCGCGCAAGCTTTTACGAGCTCTATCAGACAATCGACTTGCAAAATTTTATCATTGAAGAGGTGCGTGCTTTTCAAAAAAAAGTTTCTGCGAACTTGATCAATTTTCTGCAAGCTTTAGTCGAAGATGCCATTGCCATTTTAGGAGATCCTCCGTGTTCGTACGATTTGCGAGCAATGGGATCTCTAGCCAAAGAAGAAATCTGTCCTTACTCAGACTTGGAATGGTGCATTCTCATGGAAGCAATTGAGCATCGCCCGTACTTTGTAAAATTAGCTCGCCTATTAGAACTACAAATAATAGCCTTGGGAGAAGATCCCGCACAAGGCTTGCCCGTCTTTACTTGTATCGGGACTAAACACCGCTCCGGCTTTCATGTCGATTCTGGCGGCAATCCAGCGGTTGTCCCTGATCTTATCCACACGCCCGATGGATTGGCTCAGATGCAAAAAATAGAGGAGTATCCTTCTAATTCGCATAATAATACGCTGCGTAAAACTATCTCCTTTCATCAAACGAACTCGTCGCTCTTTGACCTCTACCAAGCGCAAATGCGTACCTATCTCGATGAAAATTCTCTACAAACAAAAGAAATCAGGCGCAAGTGTCAGGCGCTACAGCTGTTAACAGATCGCCTGCAGACCTATGAACAGATTTGGTGCCATCCCTTTAAAGAGAAGATTATCGATCTAAAAAAGCACTACTCGGAGCTGCTCCATCACCTTTTAAATGATTTGTCCCTTTATTTCGGCATAGAAGAAGCCAATACACTCGATCTCATTGACGCGCTCGTGAAAAAGGAAATTTTCACAGCCGAAAGTGGTTTCTTATTGCAAGAGGCGGTGGCGGCCATTTACCTAAAAAGAGTGGGCCTCCATTTTACCTGTGGGGAACAAAAAGAAGAGGTTAACCTAGAAGAATTTTGTGATGAAAAAGAAATCCTGGCCAAGATTTACTGGCTTGTCCTGCGCCCTCTTTACCGTAACTTGAAGTTTTGCCTCTCTAACCTAGATTCTCATCAATTAAAACCTTGCATTTCTAAGCTAGACTCTCATTTTCAAAAAATTGATCTCCTTCGAGGGGCTTATTACGAAGAGGAGCTGCGCCCCGATAACATAGAAAATCTCAAGCCCTGGACCGCTCATTTCGTACATCATCTCGTTTCCAGACAACAAGCTGATGCGCTTGATCCGGATCAAGCTTGGCATTGGCATGAAGCTTACTACCAAAGACTCTCCCAGATGACTTTCACGGAACCTCTAAGAGAGACCTATCTTAAAGTCTTAGATAGCTATCCCGAGGAGGAAAATTTGGCTGCGTTAAGCGCTCATCTGGCTTCTATTCCCAACCCAAGCGGAGTTAGACAAAGCCGACGCTTAGAAGAAGAGCAGTTTCAACAAGCAATTCTTGCCATGACAACCGACCATCCAGATCCAGACGATCCCTTCCAAGTCAAAATCCGCTGCCCGGCAGTGCCCGATGCTCGGTATCTCAACCAGGACGTGTGTGAACAAATTTTAGAAGAAACGGGCAATCTCAAACGGCAATATAAAAGCGCTCATCCCGTTGCGAGTGCAACCCATAACGGATATCAGCTGCATTTTAAACAAAAGCCGACCCATCCTTTGCTGGAATATGCCATCCATGCGCTGACGGCACGCATTGCGGGTCAGTTGAGCTCTCCAACGCAGCTAGCACGTTTTGAGGTCGACATCAAAGGAAAAAAACGAGTCTATCCCGTTTTAATTTCCAAAACAATACAAGGGCAGACGTTAGAAAATGCCAAACAGCTAGACGTCAAGCAATTGACCTGGGCTTGCCTGTGTGCTTTATTGACTCGCCCAGGCGATGGGCGCTTCTCCAACTATGTTGTCGAAGAAAAGACGCACCGCATTTTCTGCGTCGATAACGATATTTCTTTTGTCGAACCGGTCATCCATTATTTCTTCGGGCATAAGGTTCATTTTTCTTCGGCTCTTTTTTGTTTAGATGCTAAGTACTATTTAGACTCTGAAGTGTTGCAGGCTTTTCTCCGTTTAGAGCCTAACCTCATTCTCAGTAGTTGGCTTGAAGACTTAATTCAAAAAGATGCGGCTTATCGCGAACTTCAACTTTTTAATTCTAAAGAGGAAGAACAGTTATATGAAGAAAACCCAGAAGATCGCTTTAAAGGAACGCTTCTTTTACGCAGCGGCACGGTGATGAATGTACTCGTGCAATTTTACCATCTACAAGACTGCTTACGTCAAGCTTTAAAAGATAAAAAAAGACTTGCTCCTATCGATCTTTTACCCTATCTCGTTAATTTACGGGGGAGTCACAAGCAAACCTTAGACCGTTGGGTGTACTCTAAATATCAGCAAGCCGTTACTAGCAGTTTAGATCCCAAACAAAGATTACAACAAGCGATCGATCGTCAGGTAGACATTTCTCTCACTTCCGCCCAAGCCGATGCAGCTAGCTTTGGCAAGCTCCCAACGTTTGAAGAAATTCAACAGCGCGAAGAATACTCCCCCGAAAAAGCCCAAAGCGAGCTTTTTGCGTTTACCTTAAACCGATGCGCTTCCCATGTTTTGTTTGGCGAAAACCAAGAAGGAGAGTGGATTGAAGCAGATTTTAGGCACATGATCAAAGGGGAAAGATCCGATCGAGAGCGGCAACGCCTCGTGTTACATGCTTTAATCTTTTTAATGAAAAATAAAGGTCTTCGACCCAAAAAAGTGACTTTGATGAACTGCGCTGTTTTAGATCACACCACCTTAAAACCTTTTTTGCATGTTGAACTTACCTATTTAAATGTAAGCGGTTGTCCATTTATTAAAGAAGAGGCCATTCTGGAAATCGAAAAGTGCTCTCCTAATCTCAAAACGCTTTATTTAAACCGATGCGCTCAGCTGCGCGCGTTTGAAAAATCACGCTTTCCTCTCACACCAACCTATTTGCAGTTTGCCAAATTAGAAGAATTGCAACTTAAGAGGTGTGTGGCACTTGCCTCGATTCAGCTAGATGCTCCTCTTTTGCATACCCTAAAAGCCGATAAAAATCCCCA
>NZ_BASL01000673.1:0-18650 GCF_000648255.1 Candidatus Protochlamydia sp. R18
ACCCCATCTCGAATGTCATTGGCTCCATAAGACAGCCCTTTTTGATACTCTCTAATTTCTTGCTCCCCAAACATGTCGGCAAGGCGACCTGCATGGAGGGGATTTTGCTCAGCAAAGACAATTTTGGTGGCACAATTCCCAATTAATGTTTGAGCGACAGCTTGCCCGTAGATGGCTTCCAACTGGGCAGGACTTTGCAAGGCCAGAACGGCGCAACCTCCATATTTACGACTCTCGGCCAGCAACATGTCTAAATCACGCAAGCGATTTAAGGTCGGAAGTTCATCGATGATATACCAAAGCCTACGGTTAAAATCAGGAGATAGTGCTAATAGACTACGCACAGCGACAGATAGCCAACAAGAGAGCAGAGGATTGAGGGCTGCCCGTTCATTCGTTTTGCAACTAATGAATAACCACTCATCACCAGGGTTGTCTTGTTGAATCCATTCTCGAATCGAAAAGGGTTGATCGGTATTGGCCAATAACTCAAAGCAGGTCAAAAAATTAGACATCACAGCGCGAATGGAGGCAGCCGTCTTTTCTGAGTTCATGTCGATTAACGAAGCGGCTTTTGTTCCTTGAACAAAATCACAAAGCTCTTGAAGGGGATCTCGCAAAATTTTATCGGCTAAAGTCGAGTTTTTTTGAATATCCTTTAATTGTTCAAACAAAGAACCTAAAACGATACGCGCTGAAGTTCGCCAATAATTATCACTATCGGAAAGACTTTGAGGGATAAAACTTTCTGCCATAGTGGCATAACTTGTTTTGTCTGTGCACTCGATCCAAGGGTGCCAAGGAGCTCCCCGCGAATCTAAGGGATTTAACAAAATATCTTTTCCCGGTCGATAATACCGCTCCGTTAAAAGACCTGTGGTATCGACAATAATCGCTCGTTGCTTTTGCTGACGCACTGACTTTAATAGGTGATGTAAGCAATTCGTCTTACCACTACCCGTTCCGCCCGTAATCATGATGTGTTGTGTTTCTGTTCCTTTGATGAGAGGAAGCGATCCGATGGAAATAGGGGAAGCACGGCGCGATAGTTTTAACTTCCACCGTGTTAACCAGACGGAAGAGAGGGTATTTCCTTTTAAATGGTGTTTTTTGATGGATTGCCTTCCTCGAAAGAAGAAAATGGCAAAGACGACAGAAAGAGGGGCAAGCGCCCAAAAAGCAGAGTGCTGAAATCTTCGTTTGGTGATGCGATAAAAGCGGTCTGCATAAGGCTTAGTTAGACGAAGAACTTGATCTGTGGTGTATTCCTTAACATCCTGACTTTCCCTTTGCAAACCAAAAGAAGGATCAATTTTAATTGTCTTAATATGAAGCAATTGATAAAAACGTGCTTGCTCGAAGTACCAAACATTTTGGAGGTAAAACATATTCACATCCCGCATTTGGTAAAGGAAAACGACAATCCATAAGATAAAGGTAATAAAAAAAGAGGTTTTTGTGACCTGCTTGAACATTCGCACACTGTGCGTAGTTAATTGCCCTCCTTCTGTAATAGTTTGAAATAGCTTCATGAATCTCCTCGTTTCCAAAAAAATGGAACATCTAATTTGTAATCTTGCGAGGTTTCTTCTTGGGCAGCCGTCGATTTCCAGGCACGTTTGGGAAGAGTTTTTTGCCTTTCTATATCAAAACGATTTTCTGTGGCATTGCGCTGATACTGAATGCCATGATCGGTAAAGTAAGAATAAGCATCATGCGTTCCTTTTGCTTGCTCATAGGCTTGTTCAAGACCCTCTCGCGTTTTTGGCTGAGATCCGTACACTTGTTGAATTCCTTGCGCTTGCTGCGTATAGTCCTCAAAAATTTCATTTAATTTTTCTTCGCGATGGATTTGCGGCACTTGAGCATTCATATAAGAAGATTGAGGATCTATATCTGCCGGGATTTGATGAGCAATTCCTGCTTGCTTATTCATTTCCGTTTGCACAAATTCATACACAAGAGCTTGAGATTGAGTAATATTCTCAAGGGTATTCCCATTTGCGATCGCTTTAAAACGCTCAAACCCGGTTCCATCTTGGTACTGATCATTCAAGCGCTCAACAGCCCAATCCACATATTTTTGATTGAGATTGTCTTTGATTAAATGGGAATTTTGTTGATACCAAGCTCCTGTCTCAGAGATTTGGTCAAGCTGAGTTTGAGCAATTTGATAAGATTCTCGAGAGCTTTGCACTTCACTTAACGATTGCGTAAAGTCTTGCGCCAAACGAACGCCTTCATCCATTGAGGAGGAGCTGGCTTGTGTCGTAGCGTAATCTTTGACTTTTTGGAAGTTGCTTTGAAACTCTTCACTTTGTGCAAAATTGGTCGCAGCGCTAACGAATTTACTCTCATCAGCTCCAAAATTATAGCCCGCTGTCCCTCTGCCGCTGGCACTTAAGCCTACTCCAGTAATTGAATTAAGAAGTTGATTGACTCCCAGTTCTCCTCCAATGGCTCCCGCCATGGCAAAATCCATACTTTGTTTGGAGCTAAGGCCATATTGACGTCCCCAATTATCGGCTGCCGATTCCATATGCCTCACAGATTGCTGCGCATCATAAGCTTCTCGTGAAGAAAATCCTTCATTGAATTGGTCCGCATGGGCCAGGTGACTGACTAAATTGGATCCCACATTGGTGGCTGCAGAGAGGCTCTCTTGGTATTGCTGACTTGTCGTTTCTGCATAAGAGGTCGCATATTGCTGTTGGTGTTGTAGACTTTCCCCGAAAACTTGATCGGCGTTAATACTACTGGTCAGATTCGAAGCATTTTGCGTATAAATAACTCCACTAGAGGTATAATCCATCCTTTCGGATCCATTATTTTCCATGAAATATCCATTGGAAACAGAGGGCGCTAACTGATTTTGAAAAGCTGTGGTATTCCCATAGGAGGTTTGGCCCATGCTAATATTGTCATAAGAGTAATTGCCAGAGGTTTGTTCTCCAGCCGCTGCAGAAGCAGCACTTTGCGCAGGGGAGGTAAGCGTACCGGCAAGTTGAACAAATTGACTCAATCCGCCCTGTAAAAGCACATAACTAAGGAAAGGAACACTTAGGGTAAGATATCCTGCTAAAACAAACGTGTCATTGGCAAAGTTTTCAATCCCGACACTTGTAAAAATGCTAAGCCCTTTTTCCGCCAAACCATCTGCGATGCCAGCTGTGGTATGTTTTGCCACAATCGAAGCCAAATAATTCAAAATCGCATAAAAAGGAGGCCAAAATTGAATCCAAACAACTGACCACGCCCAATTCATGAGTATTTTAATTCCACTTGGAAGTAACGATAAAGGAAGCACAAAAAGAAAGGAGGCATAAATCAAGGCTTCAAAAAGCACTCGCATGTACACAATTCCTTTTGCAGCGGTAAAACCAGCAGCTTGATAGGTAGAATTTTGCTGAAGATGTGCTCTTTCTTGCGCAAATTTCTCAGGGCTAAATGAATCTGCTAGCACATGCATCATGAGCTGTTGGCTAATTAGAGTTTGGCTATCTTGCTTGATGTGAGTTAAAGCCTGAAAAGTCAAAGGCAAATTTTTCCCAATTTCTTGCTTCGCATAATAAGCCTTTTCCTTGCTAAATAGGGGTTCAAATTTCTCTAAAGCTTGCCGGCAGGTCAGGTATTCACAGGCCTCTTTTTTTGTTCCTCCTTTAGCTGTTGGCGGACAATAATAAATCATTCCAAGTGTTGAAGTTCGTTCTTTTAAAAATTTCCAAAGATCAGTAGAGGTTTTTAACTCTTTGAGGGAGTAGCGCCCAAGCGCCAAATCGTAAAGCACACATTGTTTAGAAAACTCTTTAAAATCTTTTTGCAGATCGGGGTTGGTCAGTTGAAAGCGTCGATAATCTAAGGCAGTGTCGGAGCCAAAAATTAATCCTGTCTGACTATATTTGACATCATCGACAGTATGCATCGCTTTCTCTACACCACATGTTGCATAATAGCCAATTGAACTAGCGATTTCGGCAAAGTGGGCGAGCAAGCGAGGAACATGGTCGACTTTGTAATTTTTGGGTTTATGTAATGCATCTTCGATGTGGATAGTCGTTTTTGGAATGATAAAAGCTGTATAGATGACGAGAAAAGGAACAAAATAATGCGTAAAAAACCGATCAAATGACAAAGTGACTAAGAGTTGGCAAACCATCAAACCAAACCCTAAAGCTGCACAAAGAAACATCAAAGGAAAAACCATCCCCCCTTCCCCAGATAACATGACAATGGCGACAAAAACCTTTTGAAGAATTTCTCCTCCTCCATAAGTATGAATCGTTAAATCAGACGCTAAAAATAGGGGTATCATATTTGGTTTCCTAAAAAAGAATAATCTGCGAAGCAATTTTTTTTTCTAATGTCTTAAATTTGCGCATAATTGGCTTCCTAAAAAAGGATGATTTGCGAAGCAATTTTTTGTTCCAGTGTCTCTATTTTGAGCATAAGCTGATTTTCCGCTTCTAAGCGTTGATAATGACGTTCCTCATAGCGGGAAACAACTTTTTCTACACGCTCTAACTCTTCAATAAACTTTTGACTATCAAAATCATACATTTGCCCGCGTTCAAGCTGAATGGCAGCTAAACGAACCGTTCCAATGATTTCTCTTAAGTATTGAATGAGCATTTCGTTACCGACAATTTCCGCAACCTCGTATAAACTGATGGGGCTAATTTCTCGTTTGTAGGCAGTTAAAACATTAACAATCTTAAAAAGGGGAAGCCGTGATTTCGATAAAAGATCAATTTCTTCGCTTGCCAAGGGAGTATCTGCTAAAATTTTTTGTTGGATGGTCGCTAAAGCCTGTTTAATTCGACCCTTCCACGCTTGTTCAGCCGGAATCGTCAATTCTTTCATCTCCAAAGCAAGGCAGTTTTGTTTAGCGTTGCCACCCGTGCATTGATACACCCGCGTTGTCCCTCCCTCTAAAAGAATGGGTAAAAAGGAATCATCGTAAATACGGGAGGGCCAAGGTTCAACGACAAGGGATTTATCCCTTCGAATGATCAAAGTTCCTGTCAAACTCATGATTTCCTCAGCCATTTTTCGATTTTCTTTTTTGGCAAGAAAAGGGTGTTTTTGAATGGCTTTCCAGGTTAGATTATACTCTTCTAACAACATCCCATCGTATAGAGGATCTTTAGCCATCGATTGCATCGTGTTGACATAGTCTCCTTCATCCGCACATTGGTGACGGGCGTTAATAAAACTAGAGGCAAAGCCCCCATTTTTTGCTGAACGACAAATTTGCTGCTTAGCGGCAGTTCGTGCAGACCAAACCGATCCTACAAGGCCTGTTGCGACTTCGCAGCTATTGATTCCCAAAGAGTTAATCGCATTGGCCCACGTTTCCATTTGTTTCATCGTGCTGGCAATCAAAGGAGAGACAGTCTCAATCCCCAACATAAAAGCATACCCTTGCGCAGAGCTCGCAATATTTTTGAGTGCAGCAATCAATTGATCATGACTAATAAAACTGATCCCGCCCGTGAAAATATCAATCCCTCCGCAACCAGCATCAAATTTAGGTAGACTGACCTGAGCCAAGGCGGTTTGAGAAGCTCCATTTCGTATGCTGATGCCTCCTCCTGTCATGTAACCTGCTCGTTGTGAATGGTAAATTTCATTTTTATCGACATGCGAATAGGTATTGAGCTCACTCAAATAACTTTTGAGATCGTTATGCAAATCTGCTCTTAAAGTTAAAGAGAAGGAAAGGAGGATAAAAAAAAGAAGGGGTTTCATGGATGATTCCTAGGATGAGGGGGCAATTGTAGAATAATATTTTCTTCAATTTGATCAAGGGAGGAGAGACCAAAAGCAATAGGCACCATTTTTTGTTGTTTAGGTTCAACTAAATAGAGCGAAGGAAATTGCTCAATACCTAAATGTTGAAGGGTGCTTGAATGCAGCGGATAGTTTTCAAAATCGGGAATTTGGATCCCATCACAGGAAATGGCAATCACTTTCCAATCATATTTTTTGGCAAATTCTTTGACGACAAAGGAAAAAGCCTGAGAAATTGGACTGCTGCCTTCATAAAAAAAGAAAAGGCCAAACGACTGCACAAGAGAATGAATGCGCTTCTCCCGCTCTTCTCTTAAAAGTTGTTTTTGTACTTGAGCTCCATAGTGGGTCACAGGTCCTGCCGTTAAACGAGAATCCAATTGAGGATACGTCAATAAATTTTTTAACCAGATATGAGAAAATTGAGCCGATTGATTGATCCATTGCTGTTGAATTTGCATATAGGCTTGTACATTTTCTTCTGAGGGGTTTAACATGGCTTGGTTTAACTTCTCTTCAATTTCTTGACGCTTCAATCCCATTTGTTCCGTAGCGGTTAACAAAGGAGGAGATTCCATAGAGGGTAAAAGGGGTGAAGGCTTGATATCTTCTTCCTCTATTTGCTTTTGTCGCTCTTCGTACCAAAACCATCCTTCCGCCTTGCGATTTAGCCACCCACCTGATAAATCCTGTCCTATCAAAAGAGAAAAAAGACTTAAACGGACAAAGTTATTTTTGAAACTCATTTCTTCACCTCGACTCGATCCATATCTTTCTGTAGGCGATTTTGAAATTGCTTGAGTCGTTCGGAAAGATTCTCTGGCAATTTTTTGGCAACATTTGTGCAGATTTCACTTAAATCCATGTCTGAAAAATTTAACCGGCTTAATTCTTGGGTCGTGAATCCTCGACAATTGGGCTCTTCAGGCTTTCCCCAATCTCTGCCCAATTGTTTTCTTCCCTGTTCCTGTACAAGACGAGATAATTTAGAGGGAAAACAACAAAAGACATGCTCATCGCGGCTTTTCCATAAATCCAAAATTTTTTCTTCATAGGATCCAACGTAATGACAAAGCCCCTCTTCTCGCATCTCGGCTAAGGAAAGTTCATCTGCATTGCACTTACTTAAACCCATTTGTTTTGCCAAGCCAGAATAGCGAAAACAGCAGTCATATAAGAGGTGATCAGCCACACTTTTGCTACAGGACATGCGTTTGCCCTGGAAAATTTCTAATTTTGTCGCGTCCATGGCTTGAGAATTTTCCATTTCTTTTTTTACCTCTGCAAAGACGGCCAATTTCGTTGCTACTTCTGAAAATGATTGATTGGGAGAATATTCCACTTCCTCTTCGCTTGAATCAAATTCAAACGGAACTGTTGTCCATCGCAAGTTTTCCAAACAACGAAAGGTCAGTTCCCATTGTGCGCACATGGGACCTTGCTGGTTGACACATTTTTGCTGGATTTGCTCACAATTTTTTTGTTGGAGTAACTGGCAATCAGAATCAGATGGAAACTGATATAGAAAAGAAATTTTCTCTTTCCAACAAGGACGATTAACAGTCTGTCCTTCAATGATTTTTGTTGGATTGGCATCTACACAGACATGTTCAATAATGGTACACTCTGGACTTTTGGAAAGATTCCAAAGAGAGGGATTCTCTTCGATCCATTCCTCTGTCTCTTTTTGTTCTCCCTTTTTCGGAATCATTTGACAATGATCACATCCTTCGACATTTTCAAAGTGGTGATAACTCACTTGTACGAAGTAATGTTGAGCCTTGACTTTGAAACAGATGATTTGCACGGATGAAGGGTCAATGGCTGGATCATTTCGATAGCTTTGTTCCAATTTTTTGATAGAGGTGGGAAAATCTCCAATTTTTTTGACAATCGCGATTTTCTTATGACCTAAGCAAATTTTTGCTTCTTGGGCAGGAAAAGGATGAATCGAAACTTTTAATGTTCTTTCTGTACTGATAATGAAGGGATCGCCCGCCTGTTTACAGGTATAGATCTTTTGTTCTTCTTATTTGTCCTTTTCTGCTGGAAGTTCAGGTGTCTGGTCAGCAAATATCTTTTCTGAAATTTGAAAAAAACTTTCCTCTTCGTGAAAGGATCGATGACTTTGGTTGTTTTGCACTTCTTGGCTTGTTAAAAAATCCATTGTTTCGGAAGAAGGCATTTCCCGTTGTTTCATTTTCTTTTCAGCTGCTTTCGCATCAAAGGCTTGCTTTTTCTCATCTGTCGTTAGAAAATCATCAGACCGAATTTTCTTCCCTGAATCGTGCGCTAAAGAGGTTTGATTCTTTCCCCAAGATTGCCCTGCTTGTTTGGCAGTCTGCATGGAAGCCACACAAGGAAACGTATAGAAAAGTAAAAAAATCCATTGCTGCTTTACCATAAGCCTCCGATGGGCTTCATGGCCGATGCTTTTGTTGAATCGAGACAACAATGTTTTTTAGACCAAATCAAATAGACAAAATCTTCTCCCTGAATGGGAAAAGATTTGCCAATTCCCCATAAGAGATCACTTTTTCCCAAAGCATGGCAAGGTCCAGAAGTTTGAGGAATTGGATAAATCAGGTGCGTTTTATAAAGCGTTTTCTTCAGGATAGGCATCATTTGCGCTTCACAAAACTCTCCTTTATCGTATCCTTTTAAAAGAAACATGCGGTGTAGTTTGGCAATTAAACGTTGAACAAGGAGATAACTGGCTTGGATAGGACTTAGATGGTGGGCAACAGCTCCCGTTAACGGGTATAGGGATCCTTCACAGCCGGCGCACCAAAACAACTCATCGATGGGGTGATTAAGACTTGCCATTGTGCAGTCAGCAATACAAGAGACTTGCGCTAAAGGAGAGTTAAATAGGGCCGCCTCTGGATTCACAATCAGAGCTAACGTGTCATCATTCCATAAAGGATCTAATTCGCTCAAATAGGGTAAGCCAACATCTCCTTGCTCGACACAAATGAAATCGGTCAAAAGGTTGAGCAAGCTCAAGAGAGGAAAATGATACCAATGCACATGATAAACACTTGTTTGGGCAGGCCCATCACCCAAAATCGACACAGTTCCTCGATTTTTTATCGAATCACTTCCGACTGAAACGCCTCCCAATCCAACAAGGCGATAGGCATGCCGGGTGACATCCACCAGATTCAGTGGCTCCCAGAATGTCAAAGGAATGCCAATGCGAGGAGGAACTCCCGCGCAAGTACAGATACGTTTGTTTGACTTGGAAAGATCCGGATGGCCGGGTGTTACCGATACTCCGCTTACGGTCAAAGGAAAAACACATTCCCAACACACATCGGTAAATGGATTCATAAATTTTCCCTCTGCAGCTGAAAGGGAAGAGAAGAATACAAGACAGAGCAGATAAAGAATTTTTTTCCTCATTTTTGTTGCTCTTTCCATTGTTGCAAAAGGAATTTGGCTTGCTGAGTCTCTCCGTACTTGGACATTTTTTCTAAAGCACCTTTTATAGAAAGATTTCCCGAGATTTTGTCATACTGCTTCCCCTCAGTAACAGCAATGGTTGGCACTAGTTGAATGTCAAATTTTTGAAATAACTGAGGGTGAATTTGGATGGGCACACGCACGCCTTGCTCTTGCAACGTAAAGATTCGGTTGGCCAATTCTTTAAAGCTATTTTGCGGAAGCCCTCTTAATACAAAAACTCCTCCTAGTTTCTCTAACTCTTGAGACAATTGCACCCATAAGCGATCGTCTAATGAAAAGGACATAAATACATAGAGGGGAGACTCTTCTTTAACCTCCATTTCCGCACTTTGGCATTGAGTAGTGGCGAGTTGCGATCCTTTTTCCTCTAGGGGATTTCTCAAAAAATTCTCCGATGCCAAACGCTCTTTTAAATGGTCTTTTAGCCAATGCACAGCTTTTTCATCGACTTGTTGCGCTTGCTTAAACCAATTGGAGTCTAAAGCAAAATGTTGCTTTTCTTCTCCCCCTAGTTCTCCATTCAGCAACAAAAGCACCCTTAAGAAATAGGCACGCATGCATTCTCTCCAATCGGAATTAATTCTATTTTGAGTCGCAACCCCTCTTGAGAGACGCGTGCTGGAACACTTTGGATGCCAAATCTTTTAAGAAGGACTCCTCCCTGGTCAAAATAGATGGGACGTCGGAGCTCCTCTTCGAGTTGCATGGGTTGTCCTTTAACCAGAATCCACTTCCCAGAAGGATAAAGTGCCTGCGCCCAAGCCAATTGCTCTGCATCTGTGGCATCAATGAATAATAAATCTTGATCAAGCATAACTAAAGACAAAGGATTGATCCGCGTTCCTTTTTTCACCACTACCTGTTGCGAATGATTGAGGATATCTCGATCTACCGTAATGCTCGGATCAAAATAGCTCACCGTATACGTTTGGGTTTTTCCAATTCCTTTGATGACAAAAGGTTTTTTCATCTGAGCAAGCAAATGACTCTGTAAATTTTGCATCCACTTTTCCTGGTCAGCCTCTGTGATCAATTGCATATTTTTTTGCATGAAAGTGAGGAGATCTTCTTCCTCAATTGAAGCAGTTGCTCCATAAATTCCTAAATTTTTGGCTTCTAATGAAGAAAAGATAAGCAAAACCGTCAAGATTCCTGTTAGAAAAGGGGGCATAAACGCTCCTTTAACTGCTCTTTGGAAACAAGGCCAAATTCAGCATAACGAGAATCAAAACTTTGAGGATGCGTCGCATGGACAAAGAAAAATCCTTGCGGGATGATTCCTTCTGGCAGCGGAGAAAGAGCAAGACCAGAGGGAGAAGTAGAGTATATAAATCCGTAATCTTTGTCGTTAACCCACACATGGTGATCGCGAATCGTAATAACGTCCCCTGGTAGACCGACAATTTGCTTCAATAGTTCTTGAGAAGAAAAAGGATGAGTCAGCGACACATACATATTTCTTTCCACCATTTTAAGGGAAGATGTTGAAAAGATGTAAAAGGGGAGGCTAGAGCTGCTGTTTAGACGAAAATGTTGGCAATAAGTTCCTTCAGTGACCAGATTGGTCAGACCATACGCGTTGATCCCTAAGAGCAAAGAAATACATAAAGATTTTCCTTTTGTTTTTAAGAATGACATGCTTTCTCCTGTACGAGCTCTTCAATGGCCTCTTCCAAGCTTTTCCCTTGCTCGCGTAGCTTTTGCAAACGAGAAAAGTCAGCCGCCTGGGTGCTATAAAGCAAATTAGAAAAGGAATCTAACCAGAAGCGATGCGTCGAATAGGACTTTCCTTGACAAATCAAAACTTCACTATAAACGCCATGCAAGGTATTTAAGTTTTCAATTGCTTGAATTTTTCCTTCAGGCATTTTTGATTCTGCCTTAAGAGTAGCAATCGTTTTATCGTCTTGAGGAAGAAAACAAGCCCAATCACTATTGGCGTAAGCAGCCTTGGCGCCAGGATAGCTGTCAAAATCTTCTAATTGTTGCGTTCCAACAATTAATGACCCATTGTATTTACGCAGACGTCTTGCCAAGGTTTCAATAAAGGGTCCTGTTTGATTCGCTCTTAAAAGATCCCAAGCCTCATCTACACAAATATAAAAGCGCGTTTTACGATCTCCTAAAAATGCCTGATCCGTAATCGTTAAAATCAATAATTGAAGCACCACAGCTTGTAGCTCTTTCTTTTCTTTCAGTTCTTCTAACTCAATCAAGACAAAGGGATTGTAAAATCGACATTATTTTTTCCTTCAAAATAGTGTCCAAAAACGCCATCGATGGTATAAGGAAATAGCATTCTACCGATCTTGCGAGCCTGGACATCTTCGTGTTGTTTTAACCAGTTGGCAACATCTGTTAGAGAGGCTTCACAACCTTTAAATTTCCACACTTCTTTGATAGCTTCTTCGATTAAACTCATTTGTTCACTACTCATCCCATTGATGGAATCTGCCATATTGGCGATGATCGATTTAAGGAGAATAATGCAGTCATTAAGTTCATTAACGTTATTCAGAGGAAATTTGGTGAAGGGGTTTAAACAAATGGTAGATTGTCTTGAAAACTCAATCATTTGTCCTTCTAATACTTGGCAAAGTTTGTCAAAGCTTCTTCCCACATCCAAAACAAAGACTTTGGCTCCTGTCCCTAATCCGTTAAAAATCAGTTCTTGCATAAAGACAGACTTTCCCGATCCACTTCTTCCAACGACTGTGATGTTATAATTTCCATGGTCATTATCAAAAGGATTCCAATTCATGAGCTGCCCTCTTCGACCAGCTAATAGAATCCCGGAACTTTTCAGGGTGCCATACCATTCTCCTTGCAAAGGAACGTAGTTGCCACACTCTCGATTGAGAGTGGTTCGAAAAAAATTGAGGTTTTTAAGTCCTTTAACAGACTCAGCCAAACTTAACGGTAATGCCGATAGAAAAGCTGCCAAAGGAAACGCTTGATTTTCCACTAACGTGAAGCGATTGTTTCGAAAAATTCCTTTTAAGATTTCTTCTGAATGTACCAAATTGTCAGGGGAGCTCCAAATGCCAACAGACAAGTTGGTCCAGACATAGCGAGCCCCTTGATATATCTCTTTTCGAGCATATTGGATTTCTTTTAGTTCATCTGCCAGTTGAGGAACCATTTTTAAAAACATAGAGGATTGCCCCTGCTTTTCGACAAATTTCTCGCGTACTTTAAATTTTTGTTCCGCTAACTGTTGACTTGGACAATGCACTGCCCAGTGAAGATAAAACGGACAAAGTAAACGAAAGCTATCTCTTTCGACATCTCCAATCAGATGTTGCATCTGACTGAGTGACCAAAATTCAGGAAAATCCACTACTCGAAAACTTTTGAACGCCAAAGGGGAGGGACGATTAGCCTTTAACTGCCCCTCTTGAATTTCTAAACTTGTTCCTCTCGGAATCTGACTGGCCAGGGATTGGTAGGGATTCCAAAGGGGAGTAACCGCTTCTGTACTGGAAGAAAATTGGCACATACCCCCAACGACATCCATTAAATCGATCGGTTTCCACACCCGAGCCGAGCGAGAAAGGGCACGTAAAATCCTTAAACACTTCTCTTTTTTGGCCTTCATTTTTTGAATTAAGGGGGCATTTGTTTGAAGATCTCCTTTAAATGGGACAGTGTAGGAGAGTACAAAGCGAAAAAGAGAGGGAAAAAACTGTTTGTGATGGCGAAAAGTCTTGACCCGTTGGTGAGCAATCTTGGCAAAAATTCCCCCTTTTTGTTTTCTAGGTTCCTCCCAGAAATTGAGAAAAGGATCAATGCGGTGATCAGTCCAAAGAAGACACTGAATCGACTCTCCTTCTTCCAACACCTCATCAAAAAGACTTTGAATATTCTTTTGAGCTGCATGATCACTTCCAACTAAAGGAAGCATTTCAATGGCAAACCCTAAACTTTTTTTATTGATGAATAATTCATTGTCTTCATCATATACATCATAAGTTAGGTAGGCGGAAAGAGGGGTAGCTGATGGATAGGGATCGCTCGGTAAAGCCAGCGCTGTTTCTGACGAAAATGAAAAAAGGGATTCTCCGAATAAACCTGCCACGGTATTCCCCAATTTTTGCAAAAATGATCGCATGTTAACGTCCCTTTGTCTGATTAAGAGAAAAAGAGAGGTCTGGTTCAAAGCTTTCTGCCTGTTGGATATAATACCCTTTTATCCCCATCTTTTCTTTAGCTTGATTGCAAATCCACACTCTTGGAGGCAGAGCTGCTAACCCCTGGTTTGTTTTTATCTCCCCCTCACTCTTTTTATCTTTCAATGGAGGATAGACGAGGAAATCAGCTCCTTCTTGGGTTTCAACGATTAGGCTTTCGATAGCTGTCACAGATGTACAAGGAATTCCCTTTGGTGCCGGACAATCAAATTGTTGTTTATAAATAGCACATGAAGGAAGTAAGAGACACATCAATCCTAACAAGGGAAAAGAGGCGGGAAAAAAAGCCCTATTTTTACTAACCATGAGAAAGCCTCGCCTGCATTTGTTTTTCAATGAACGCTTGATTGGGAATTTCTTGACGATAAAGCTCTGCATTTATCTCCACAGAGGGAACCGCTTTTATACGATCCTCTTGTTTCAAAAATTGAAAAGCCGCTTGAAATGCTTCCGTCTGCACGATATACGCTTGTTCATCTAAATTTGGCATAGGTTGGTCAAATAATTTCATGGCCTCTTGTAAAAGAAAAAGGGCAACTTCTGGGCCATCTTGAACCTGGAGAGTATCAAATAATGCTTCTAGCAATGTCCTTTTTTGCTTAAGTGTTAATTTGCTCAAACAATCCATCGTTTGCACCGTCAGCGAGTCTAAGGGAACGGGATGAAACACCCAATACGCTTGTTTTGTTTCTAGGTATTTTTCTTTAAGGATTTTAAAATCTTTTTTAAATAGGGATAAGCAATGGGGGCAACTCATGGAAAAGTATTCGGTAATTTGAACAGGTGCTTGTGGATCTCCAAATTCAATCAGATATTTTTCAGCGAGCTTGTCTAAGCTGAATCCCCACATGGGCAAACCCAAGGTTAAAAGAAAAATGTTCCATTTCCATTTTTTCATGAGGAAGGCCTGTGTTTATTGCGAATCTGTTTTAAATTTTCCTTAGCATGGAGATCTCCCATGCTAAATCCTTGCGTAAACGTGACATCGACTAAGCGACCTGCATCAATTTGAAGGACAGGTTGGACTTGTTCTGCTCGTTTAATGTAGTAAGAAGCCAAAAGGCTAAAAGCATCTGAAGTTTTAGCCACCGTATTTTGAGCAAAATCCGAGCTGAGCGAGTAGGTATTAATCGTTTCTTTGGATGGGCGGGCGCATGCCGACTGAAGCGTTTGAGCAATTCCAGATAAGATCCCACTGCCAAGGGCTGGTTTTAATATTTTAGCGGAGCGATCCACCAAGATCCCTCGCATTCCAAATCTTCCATCTTCTCCTGACACATAACCGGTCACTTCCGTTTCAATGGCTTGCCCGCTGAGATTGACTTGCGTTAAGTTTTCTAATCGCATATAGACACGTTCACTGGAAATATCTCCATAAGCGCTCGCTCCAATCAGACATCCTTTTAACTTTACTTTCATTCCTCCGGGTAAATGAGCATCATCTAAGAGGCGTAATTTTACAGGAATAGGATCGCTTTGAGCGTCTAGTCTACAAACAGCATCCACACTAGAAAGAAGAATGGCACGCACACTTACATTGGCAGGCGTTCTTTTTTCAAGGGAAAAAAGTTCATTTTTTGCTTCCTGAGGCAACGTATATTCACAAAGAGGCGGTCTTAAAGCAGCTGTTTCAGTCGTTTTGACAGCCTCCTGTCCGAAAGAGGGTATTGCTCCTTGGGAGACAAACGGATCACTAGAAAAAGAGGAAGAAGGAAATCGATAAGAAGGAGGTGGAAGCAAGCTTTCCTCTGCTTGCTCAAACACGGGGCAGTCAAACGTGTTTGTGCTTGAAGAGGCTATTTCTGGAGCGGAGGCATTCTTTTTATTCTTTAACTCCTCTTCTCTAGCTTGGGATGCTTCCATTTTCTTTTTCAAAAGAGTCAAATACTGTTTGAGTTCGATTTTCTCTTTTTCGTTCGCTCTTTCTCTTTCTTTATACTCAAGTAACGTCTCTTCATAGTACTTTTGCTTTTGTATCAAGAAGCTCACTTGCGTTTCCAAACGATCCATCCACACTTCTTTGGATTGAAATTCATCCACAGGTAAATCGATCCTTGGTTCAAATAAGTCATAAGAAGTGGGCTCATAATGATCATATGCATATTTGATCAACCCAAACACGGCAAAACCTATCACAGCCACAACAAGAATTAAGTGGATTTTTTGCTTTTTCAGTACTTTTTCAGAAAGATCAGGCATTGTTTTTCACCGCAAGAATACAAACCTTTGTTTGCTTGGGAGCAATCGTGTTTTGTTCTAAATAGATCCATTGACTTTGCTGACTTCCCATTTCACATTCTAAAACTGTTTGAGGTTGTTTGCCCGTATTAGCTAGCTGATAGAGGTAAAGAGTATTTTCTGATCCGATAAATTTAGCTTTAAGCGTAAGCTCGATTCCTTTTTTTAGAGTGCGACTACGCGAAGAGATAGATTTGTGTCGATAACCAGTAGGAATTCTCCCAGCAACAATCTCTTGGACTTGTTTCAAAATGGAGAGCTTCTCGGTGGCAGGCACACCAGGTGAATCCTCCTCTTTCTGTTCTGGTTCCTGCAAGACAATAACTTCAGGCTGACGCTCCATAAAACAAATATGGATATCTTGAATGACCCCTGAATCGGAGATGACCGAAAGAGAGATCTCTTTCAGATGAGGATCCCGGGCAAATATAAATGCTTGGCCTGTTAGCTCTTCAATCTGAATGGAAAGACGATCAGATTCTGGGGTAATCACTTTTTTAATCCGTCCATTTTCAATCATCACCCGATTTTGATAAGTAGAAGATAAGTAGCAGGGCAAAAGACTTGTTGTATTGAGCGTGTGATAGGTAGCAGCCGAAAGTTTTAAAACTTGCAGACAGGCAAAGCCCATCCAAAGAATTTGTTTCATCTAGGCTCTCCTCACAAGGTCAGTTTTTTCTTGAGTAATCCCCTTTAGAAGAAGGCGAGCTCCGCTGTAATTGAAATGCAAGGTATAGCCGCAGTTTTCCAAGGTGGTTTGCTGACCTGCAAGGAAAAATTGCTGATCTCCGAGCAAAGTCACCGTTAATTCTTTGGGATTGACGTAGACATTATTTAAGTAAAAAACGTAAGAAGCATTTTGTTTCTTTAAAGTCTCTTCCTCTTCCATCAATCTTTGTTTTAATAAAGCAAGATATTGAGGCTCGGTATGTCGACACAAAATATTGCGGTGTAAATCTGCAGAATAAGAGGATTTGGTGAGCAAGAGTTGCCCTAAAAACAATCCGAATTGTTCGAGATAGGTGGCTGAAACGGAATGAGCATCAATCCAAAATTCTTTTTCAATCGTTGAAGGGACAATAATAATTCTTTCTGTTTTGAAGCAAAGAAAGGAGACAGCTAAGATTACTCCTATCAGTAAGGTTAACGACAATCCCACTAAAAAGTTTCTCTGCACTAATAAATGATTGAGATTGCGTTCAAAAAAAATCCGTTCCATTTTTCCTTTTACGTTAAAATGACTTTTTTAAGGTGTGAAGGGGGGAGTCCTTCAAAATAGCCTAATTTTTGACAAAAAGATGTTGGAAAATATTGGTAGAGGTAGTGACTCAAGGGTTGATGCCGGCTCTTTTTTTTCATTTGTACATACAGCGTCTTTAAAAGGATTGCCAATCCTAACAACACTAAGCTTCGAAGGAAAATGCCAACAAAGCTTAAGGGGATCAAAATCAGAAATTCATCCAATGACCAAAACAGAATGCGAATAGATTGATCAAAAGTTTTACATGTCATTCTAGGGCTTTCTTGTGCCATGGAAACGCCTTATTTATCTGTTTACGGAAGTAATAAAGAGGCGCCGAATACCCCTTTTAAAAAAGGAGGCACAATAAAAGAGGTGGCAGTCAAGAGAGCAAACACTCCCATCGATTGATAGTGGTTTGCCATAAACGCTTTAATGACGTTGTAGCCGCCAAAAATTCCAGCAGCATAAGGAACAGCTGTATCGAACATGAAGTCTTTTAAATTATCTCCAATTTGAGCAATCTCTTTAGCCCATAAACAGATGTTTTACTAGCAAACACATCAGCAGGGATGGTCATTCCCAAGGCAATTCCTAAACAGACATACGTCAATAATTCTTTCTTTTTCATCTTTACTCTCTCTACAATCAAATGATTTTAAAATTTTTTATTTAAGTAACCCCAACGAATCCATAAACGAGGATTCTTACTCATAAATCTTAGTGCATAAAACTTCGCATAAACACCGTGACAAACCGGAGGCAGTGCTTGTTGGATTTGCTGAATCACGGATTCCATCTTTTATCCTTGATAATTTTCACTTTTACGATTTTCTTTTACGATGCTATTTTGGGCAGAAAACTCTTAATATACGTTTGTTTATACTAGGCTCCCTTTAATGCCTTAAATAACTCTATGGCAATAGTTTTAACAAATTAAGAAATGAAATTCAAGATTGTATATGCAATCTTATAATTTCATATGCAATCTTTTAAATATAATACCTTGAATTTTAGGTTCATATAATCTTAATAATTTCTAAAAAATATCTAAACGAAAGAAAGGTAAACCTGATGGCACAAAAGCTAACTGCAGCTGCCAATGACTCTTATTCATCATTTAAATGAATGAGAGAATCAAAATATTTTTCACTTAAAAAAATAAATAGATTAATTTATTATTAAGAAATATTTTGTTTGAGTATTTAGTTTAAAATAGGTGTCTGCCTGAAAATGAAAACGACTAAAAAGAAACTTGAAAACCCTTCTTCTCCAAAAAGTAAAACAACCTCTTCCAAAAAAACATTTGCTCAGCCTAAAAAAAAGATTATTCATTATAATGTGGAGATCGGAAATTTTCTTTTTAAACTTATTAATGATCATATACATTTCTTAAAAAACTCCAAAAACGATATCAACAAAAAAGACTGGGTTGCAGAAGCCATTAAAGAAAAATTACTAACTCCGGAATCTGAACAAGATCAACGTACTCGCTACCTTCATCTTCAACTTGAAACAGACCTCTTCGAAGAAATTGATAAAAAAATGGAATATCTTAAAGCTTTTCGTAGAAGCGTTTCAAAAAAACAGTGGATTATCGAAGCTATTTTTGAAAAGCTTGAACGAGAAGAACCTCAATCTAAAGCATTACTCGAAAAGAGGTAGTGCTAAATAGGTAAGGCTCTCAATTGCCTATTGTAATCACAAATAAAGTATTTTATTAA
>NZ_BASL01000672.1:0-4439 GCF_000648255.1 Candidatus Protochlamydia sp. R18
TGATTTTGTTCTTCTAGCCCTTCTGAATAATTTTTTTTAAGAAAAAAATTGTGGCAGTAATCTTCTAACGTTGCGGAAGGGTCAACTTCATTTTCTGGGGAAGGATGGTCGAGTTCTTCTTGCATACGAGCAACAAGTGTTTGAAGGAAAGCATTAACTTGCTGAGCTTCAAGTGATGAAGAAGATAACATAGCATACTCCATTGTATGAAAAGATATAATCAATATTATACACAGGTTAGATTTTTTTTCCAACCTGTGTTTTAGCAAAAAACTATTTAATTAGCTTAGATAACAAACTGATTAACAAGGGCAAATAAGCGATCGAAGCTCCCCCTAAACCAAATACTATTCCCTCTCTTAACATGTTTTGCCATGTAAAAAATCCAGGTTTACTCAGCAGATTTGATAAATTACTTTCTAATTTGTGCCGTTCATCCTCATTAAACCCAAACGCTGTTGTACAATCTTTAACCCAATTTTGAAGTTCATTTAAATAGGCTAAAACGCGTAATAAACTCTTTGATTTCTTCTGCAGATTGAATTTTGTTGCTCAATTTTTTTAATTCTTCTTGAGATACAAGTTTATTGTCAATTTCTCCTAGTTTATTTTCAAGCTTTTGGTAAGCCGTTTTTTGTCTTGCTATTGCTTGCTGGGATTGATTTAGCTCATTTCGAGTTTGCTCTAATCTTTGTGTCCAATTGACCTTGTGCCTCTTCTATTTCTTGGTAATCCCATAATATTTACCTCTTGAAAATATTTAAATTTAACTTAAATAAATTAATTGTTTATAAATATATTTTTATCAAATTAATATAAATTATATAATAAACTATTAAAATTTACAATTAAATCTTTTTTTTATTTAATTTAATTTTATATTTTTAGTTATGCTAAATAGGTAAGGCTATTTCAATAAACTGATCTAATTTGATAGATTAATTATTCTAATTCAAGCGAAGAAGAGTAATAGGATGGAGACAATGCAGATCAGATTTGGTAAAGAAGAATGGTTATACAAGACATGAAAAGCAAAATTTTCGCTGTTTAGAATGTGGCAAACAGTTTCAACAAGATGACAAGTGATGAAGCAAATGCTATTGTATCGACTTATGGATTAGATAAAGCTTTTGTTTTAGATATAAAAGCAAGAACAAGTACAATTGCTTCTATGCTTCCTTTTATACAGTTCATAAAAGATAATCGAGCACCTCTTTGCAATTTTCAAAAAATTAGCCATGTGACAAATGTAAAAACATTTGCTCATTATATCCAAGACTCTTCTAGTTTTGTCAGAGCTGTTGTGATGAAAAAGGTATTACCGACGAAGAAAAGTAAAGCTTAACAGACGCTATCGTTAAACGAAATGGAACATTAAAAGTTCAATACATTTAGCAAATAACTGCTATGTTTATTTTTTTAATAAGAGACAATTATACCAGTTAATATGCAACTTCTCATTATTTAAGAGGAATACCCAAATTGTAGTTACTTAAAGATGGAGATTAATCAGCCTAAAAAATTTTTAAGCATTTTTAATCTCAGAACATTTTGCTAAAATAAAAAAAGATGTTTATGAGATTTAAAGGAGATTCTCATAGGCATCAAAAATTTTAAAGGCCTTTAATTTAATCTTTTCTCTACCAAAATAGAATAGGCGTCATTATATTTAGCACGTCTAATACTGCTCGGAGAAACATTTTGTACATTTGGGCCGCCATTATTAATATTAACGGTAAATAATTGCAAATGAAGATGGAGATCGACACCTAATAATTTAGTTTTTATTGAAATAAGCCCATTTGCTAACAAACATGCGTAATGATTAATACATTCAAATACTTGAAATAGGATTTTAAAGACAATTTGGCTGGCATTAATTATCTTTGAAGAAAGGCTCTTTTGATGATTTTCTTGGTTTAAACGTTCAGCTTTATAAAAATTTACAAGCTTAGAACGCTTTGTTAATAAAAATCTGAGTGACAATCATTAGGATTATAGGGAATTATGCTGTTCATGCTCTTCTACCCTCTTTTGTTGCATTTGAAAAAATTTGCATTCTTTAAAATATTTGTCAACTAAATTTTTATCAGAATCATTACCATCTTCTTGATAAAACAAATGCGGTATATCTTCCATTGCGCGATGATGGATTTTTATAAAAACTTCAGCTGATATTGCTGTGTGTTTGTGTTTTTCTACCTCAACTATAGTCCACGAATCAGGGGGTAAAGTAATGCTGCGTACTTTTTCAGAAATTAAGCGGAAATTTTCTAGCATTGTTTCAGGTAATTGATTAAGCAAATAAACTGCATAATCATCTGGTAAAGGGAGTGAATCTGCTTCAATTATTGTTGTCAGTTTCACAAAATTGCGACCATAAAAACAATCCAACATCCAAGTGGGAAAAAAGTTAAATACTTCTCTATATATGCCTGCATCCACTAATTTCATACATTCTTGATATTCTTTAATTGCTTTAGCGGCAATGTGTTTAGCTTTATCAATTTGTATTGATAGGGCAATAAAATCTTTTGGATCGGAAATTTCTTTGCATTGATAAAAATAAAATTTGTAAAGGCTAAAACCGAGGTAACCAGGAAGTTGAATCGTCATGTCATCTAAAAATTTCATTTTAGAAAGAGAAGAAGGAGGAGAACCTAATTTATCAAAATATTTTTGCGTAGCAGCATTAACCTCAGAAACTGGGCAGGAGGGGTGACCCCTTTCGTCGACTTGAAGGTCTTTATAAAGCTCTATAGTTGAGCTAACAAAATTAACACAAAGATCGGTTATCATAATTTCCTCCAATTCATCTTATATATTATTTAAAACTTCAACATATTTTTTAATTTTTTCATGTTCATTTTTTTACTAAGCCTTTGAGTTTTTAAACGGAATAATAAGCCAAGTTAAAAGCATTTTGCTTTTTATCGTAGTAAAAACAGATCTCGTACAAGACACATTAAAACAATCAAATATTTTTTAATAAGAAAATTTAATGCGCATTTTTTTGTTTAAATCTTTATTTTTTTATAAAAAATGCTTTTTAGATATATCCCCAGATATTTTTAATGTTAGGAATTCATGCAACAAAAAAGTTATAATTATTTACTTCAATAAATTGTAAAATTAAACGGTATATCACCAATTTAATTAAGGATATTTTAAGGCAACCTTCATCAAACAGCATTAGCTATAGCGAGACACAAATATTTGTTTTCAAAGAAAGATTTGATCAGCCCAGAAATGACCTTAAGAATAACCTCATGCCCTATTTTCAATCTTATGTCCAGCATGCTAAAAAATTTTTGTTGTTCAGAAACAAGCTCAAGCTTAATTAGAACTCGAAGCTGTTGAAAGAAAGCACAGGCTAGCCGAGCAATAGCTCTAGCTCCAGCTAGTCAAGAAAGAGCACAGAATAGTCGAAAAAAGCAAGGATTAGTAAAGAAAATTAACGAAAATAATGACTGAAACACTTTTCTGCGCGTTTTTTGGTAAAAATTAGATCCTACACAAGCTAGCCAAACTAAAAATCCGCTATGCTTTGAATCAAGCACTTAATTTAGAAATAGAAAAGAGAGCTAACCATGTGATTTCTACTTCTCCGCTCACTCAATATCTAAAGAGCATTCAAAAGTCACATCTTGCAACCTTAAACTCTTTGCATCAGTTATTGATGTAAAACATTTAGCTCAATACCTACAAGTTACATCTTGTACTGTTCAAAATGTTATTATGAAATATATTACAGCTGCTGGAAAAAGCCACTTTGACTACAGCTGTCGAAAATAGACCAGTCTTAAAATTGACATACTTTTAGTCACTTATTAATTCTTTATCGGTCAACTTGCTAAATAGGCGTTTGTTTGATATATCTTTATCTTTCTTCTTTTTCTTTGATTACAACATTCTTAAACAAACAATAATCTAGCTTTTATAATTAAATTCTATCGATATAAAAATGAATTTATCAAAATTAGATTATTCAACTTCTGATTATCTAGCCTCAATTTTTTAAATTTTATAAAAATAAAATTGACAATATAAATCCTACAAAACTAGTTACTTAAACTTATAGATTATAATAAATTGGATGTATTAAATAAAAAAACATTTGATTAAAAATGTTAACAAGTTTTTATATTGACTATACAAATGACTTTAATAGCAATAAAAAAAGGCATTTATAGAAGACTAAGTTTTGTAAATTGAGTTTAAACAATTTTCAAGAGGTAAATATTATGATATCGTCTACACCATCACCAGCGAATTTAGAAAAGTTGCTTCAAACGCAAGAAGAAATGAATGCAAGGTTCGCGAAGCTTGATAATATTCTTTGACCTTGCCCCCTGATTCCATCCAGAGTTAAATAGAGATTCAAGCAATTAATTTATTGTTATTTTCACTTAAACTTCTAATAAATTGTTTTGGGCTTA
>NZ_BASL01000671.1:0-1982 GCF_000648255.1 Candidatus Protochlamydia sp. R18
TTTAAATACAAATACTGAAACCGATCAACAAGCCGTAGTTGAAAAAGAGACTGACAACGTTTCCTCATTTACGAATTTAACAAGTCAAGAAAATATAGCAAAGCCAAGTTGGTTGGAAACGGCATTAAAGGTTATCCAGACATTAATGAACAGCTTATTCAGTTTTGTTAAAATAAAGTAATTTAGTAGAGATTCTAGAGCTTCAAACGTTTTATAAATGATAAAGATTATAGGAACGTTAAATATGTCAATACATTCAAGCCCCTTAAGCCCTTCAATGGGCTCTTTTGATTATCCCTTAGCAAATCCAGCAAGAAAAATTGTTACGAATTCTCGTTTAGGTGGTGTTCAAAAGAAAGTGAGCAAGCTTTCTAAAAGTCCTAATCAACTTGAACTTGTTTCAGCGATTCAAACAATTGAAAAGCTGATGCAAAAGCATAAGGCAGAGAGGCAAGAATATAAAGCTGAGAGGCAAGAATATAAAGCAGAGGTGCAAAAGCATAAAGCAGAAATGCAAAAGTTAATGGATGACCATGAGCAGTTTTTAAGGGATTTTAGACCTCCTTTATGCAAGGTAAAAGAAAGTTTAAATACAAATGCTGATCTTGATCAACAAGCCGTAGTTGAAAAAAAGACTGACAATATTTCTTTATTTACGAATTCAATAAGGCAAGAAATTATAGCAAAACCAAGTTGGTGGGAATCAGCATTAAAGATTATCCAGACATTGATAAACAACTTGTTCAGTTTTGTTAAAATAAAGTAATTTAGTAGATATTCTAGAGCTTCAAACGTTTTTATAAATGATAATGATAAAGCTGCTTTATTTTAAAGTTTATAGGATTTTCTAATATGTCAATACATTCAAGCCCCTTAAGCCCTTCAATGTGCTCTTTCGATTATCCCTTGGCAAATCCAGCAAGAGAAATTGTTACGAATTCTCGTTTAGGCGATGTTCAAAAAAAAGTGAGCAAGCTTGCTGAAAGACCTACCCAACCTGAATCTATCTCTACGATTCAAATCATGCAAAATCTTATAAAAGAGCATGAAGCAAGGGTTCAAGAACATGAAGCAAGGGTTCAAGAGCATGAAGCAAGAATGCAAAAATTAATGGATGATCATGAACAGTTTTTAAGAGATTTTAGACCCCCTCCACGCCAGGTAAAAGAAAGTTTAAATACAAATACTGAAACCGATCAACAAGCCGTAGTTGAAAAAGAGACTGACAACGTTTCCTCATTTACGAATTTAACAAGTCAAGAAAATATAGCAAAGCCAAGTTGGTTGGAAACGGCATTAAAGGTTATCCAGACATTAATGAACAGCTTATTCAGTTTTGTTAAAATAAAGTAATTTAGTAGAGATTCTAGAGCTTCAAACGTTTTATAAATGATAAAGATTATAGGAACGTTAAATATGTCAATACATTCAAGCCCCTTAAGCCCTTCAATGGGCTCTTTTGATTATCCCTTAGCAAATCCAGCAAGAAAAATTGTTACGAATTCTCGTTTAGGTGGTGTTCAAAAGAAAGTGAGCAAGCTTTCTAAAAGTCCTAATCAACTTGAACTTGTTTCAGCGATTCAAACAATTGAAAAGCTGATGCAAAAGCATAAGGCAGAGAGGCAAGAATATAAAGCTGAGAGGCAAGAATATAAAGCAGAGGTGCAAAAGCATAAAGCAGAAATGCAAAAGTTAATGGATGACCATGAGCAGTTTTTAAGGGATTTTAGACCTCCTTTATGCAAGGTAAAAGAAAGTTTAAATACAAATGCTGATCTTGATCAACAAGCCGTAGTTGAAAAAAAGACTGACAATATTTCTTTATTTACGAATTCAATAAGGCAAGAAATTATAGCAAAACCAAGTTGGTGGGAATCAGCATTAAAGATTATCCAGACATTGATAAACAACTTGTTCAGTTTTGTTAAAATAAAGTAATTTAGTAGATATTCTAGAGCTTCAAACGTTTTTATAAATGATAA
>NZ_BASL01000670.1:0-41033 GCF_000648255.1 Candidatus Protochlamydia sp. R18
TTTAAATACAAATACTGAAACCGATCAACAAGCCGTAGTTGAAAAAGAGACTGACAACGTTTCCTCATTTACGAATTTAACAAGTCAAGAAAATATAGCAAAGCCAAGTTGGTTGGAAACGGCATTAAAGGTTATCCAGACATTAATGAACAGCTTATTCAGTTTTGTTAAAATAAAGTAATTTAGTAGAGATTCTAGAGCTTCAAACGTTTTATAAATGATAAAGATTATAGGAACGTTAAATATGTCAATACATTCAAGCCCCTTAAGCCCTTCAATGGGCTCTTTTGATTATCCCTTAGCAAATCCAGCAAGAAAAATTGTTACGAATTCTCGTTTAGGTGGTGTTCAAAAGAAAGTGAGCAAGCTTTCTAAAAGTCCTAATCAACTTGAACTTGTTTCAGCGATTCAAACAATTGAAAAGCTGATGCAAAAGCATAAGGCAGAGAGGCAAGAATATAAAGCTGAGAGGCAAGAATATAAAGCAGAGGTGCAAAAGCATAAAGCAGAAATGCAAAAGTTAATGGATGACCATGAGCAGTTTTTAAGGGATTTTAGACCTCCTTTATGCAAGGTAAAAGAAAGTTTAAATACAAATGCTGATCTTGATCAACAAGCCGTAGTTGAAAAAAAGACTGACAATATTTCTTTATTTACGAATTCAATAAGGCAAGAAATTATAGCAAAACCAAGTTGGTGGGAATCAGCATTAAAGATTATCCAGACATTGATAAACAACTTGTTCAGTTTTGTTAAAATAAAGTAATTTAGTAGATATTCTAGAGCTTCAAACGTTTTTATAAATGATAAAGCAAGAAGTAAATTCTCTTTTTACTGATCCGATTACGTTCTTGTTTTATATAAAAACTCTTCTTAAAATTTCATACGCTAAAACAGAGAAAGAGAATAGACAAATCAAGACAAGTAAAACGTTACCTCCTATCACTTTATAGTCTCCTTGTTTAGAAAATTTAGCCCTTCCTTTCCATATCATAATAGCCGGAATTAATCCGCTTATGATTGTATCTCCAATTCCTCCTGATAGCTCAAGAGCAGTTATAAATGCCCTTTGAAAGTAGATGGCAAAAAATAAAATAGGTAGAGCTATTAGCATGGTTAGGTAGATCTTTCCTTTTCCTTTTTTAGAAATTCCAAAGCCATCTGACAAAAAATCGAAAAGCGCTAAAGCAATACCCAAAAAGGAAGTAGCTAGAGCAAAAAAAAGCAAAAAACTGGGCAACATAAGACAGCAGGGAATTTTTGATGACGTAATGTAAACATTCTGTAGCTGGAATATCACAAATAAGAGCTTCTTGTAGGCCATGTGCTCCTTCATTTGAGACAATCCCCAAAATAAAATAAACATATGCGACAAAAGTTAAACTAGTTTTTCCAATAATAGCGATTTGAATCATTCTTATATTTCTATAAGTCATAAGTTCGCTTAAAATATACTAAGAAAATGTCCTATCTTTGTTAATTTTACGACAATTCAACAATTATAAAATTTTTAAAATATTTATTTGTTAATAATTCAAAAATTAATTAGGTTAAAAACGCTAAAATTTAAGAAGACAACTTATATTCCATTACCTGATTTTAATTTGATAGCTTCTTCTTATTTAAATAGCTTAAATGTCGTTACGAATTAAAAATTTACCGTGTCTTATTTATAAAAGAGGTTTTATGTATATAGGCGACTCAGTATCTCCTTCTTCTGTTAATACAACATCTAATTCTTCGATTGATAAAGCAAATCAAATACAGACGGATGTTCTTGGTCAACAAATAAAAATGGAAGCCATTAAGAATTATGCCTTAAATTTTTTGGGGCATGGGTATAATAGTTTGGCCAAAACTAGTGAGAGCAAGTTGTTACAAAGAACCTTAGTAAAATTTTCAACCGACATAGTCAATATTCAATCTGCTAATTCTTGCGATGAATATGCAATAGGGGCAACAAACGAGGAAGCTTCCGAAAAAATTAAAAAAAGTTATGAGGCGAGAGTCGATTTGCCTTGTTACATAGCAACTATCGGTGCTCGAATTAATTATAAAAGCTCTAAAAATTCGGAAGAAGGGGCTGATAAAATTGTCTTTGCCGCTTGCCATATTGATTACAGTAAATGCACATTTGACCAATTCCCCGAGCTAAGAAGAGATCTTCTTACAGCGGGTTGTGAAGTTAAAGGTGATTCTTTTGTCAGCTCTGGTTGGGTCTATACAGGATACAAAATCTTTTTTGAAATTGATATCGAATGGCAAACAGAGGGATCTCAAAAAAACTTTCAGATAGAAGCAGACGCCGAAAAAGGCTCTGTTGGTTTGGGAGCTCATGCCGATAGGTTAAATAAATCGCTAGCAAACAGAAAAGTTACGGGCATTACAATGCATGCTAAAGGCTTTGGTGGCTATTCTATTCCTACGAATTCCTTTTCTCCACCTCAGAATGCGGAAGGAATTAACCAGGTTATTCAGACTATTCACATTGACTATCTGGCAAAGGTTAATCAATTAATAACTCGAAAATTTTTCATTAATGAAGAATGCCTGACCTCATATGATGTTTTACCCATCCCTTGCTTCCCTAAAATTTATCCTAAACATTCCCCTGTGGTTGAAACTCCTCATGAGCCAATCATTGTAAATTTTCGAAAGCTTGCCGAACAAATTCACACATACAATAAGGACAAACTCAGGTCTGAGTTAGGAACAATTCAATTGAATGAACTCTTTACATCCATGGTAACGATTTTTTCAGACATTGAATCCAAGTTTAGAGGATCTTCATTAGAAGATTATACACTGGTTATAGGGGCAACTGGTGTTGGTAAGAGCACACTTATTGGTTATCTACAGGGAGCGGAAATTATTTATAAAAAAATTCCGATAATGGGTTTGCCAACAAAGTTTTCAGCTACCCATAAATTTGAAATGGTGGAAAATCTTTATGAGAAATTTTTAAATAAGATCCCCAAAAAGTTAGTAGCAGTTTATAAAACTAAACAAGATGCTCTTTACCCAGAAATAGGGCATCACAATGCAAAGACAAAAGCCTTTGGAATTTATAAAAACTATATCGATACAGCGGGGATTTTTGATTCCGCTGGCCCTACAGAAGACATCTGCAATGCGGAAGCTATACATATGGCAACAAAAGTCTACTCCCCCAAAAAAATGATTGTTCTAATCAATTCAGCATCTTTTGAACACAGATCCCATATTTTTTTGGAAATGATTGATCGATTAAAAAGAGTGGTAAGAAATCCAACAGATGAAAGCGTCATGTCTTCTATCCTATTTGTAGTTAATGACAAGCTAAGTAAAGCACGATATGAAAGAAAAAGTAAGAAGGAAGTCATTAAAGGAATTTTAGATGCGATCGACAGTTTAGAAAAGGAAAAAAAAGCTTTATTACCGAAGGATCCAACTTGGTGGGAATGGCTCAGGGGACAAACACCTGAAGATCAAAAACGTGCAATTAAAGGTAGCGTTAACGATGCTAGAGTAGATGATTATGACAATAAAATAAATATATTAGCAACTCTATTGAAATTACATAATAATATTATCGTTGCGGACATTTTTAGTGAACAGACAAGACAAAAAATTAAAGCTTGGGAGGAGAAAGAGATTTCTCTTGAGCCGTCTTCTAATCCCTTATCCTTCACAATGGAAAACTTTGTTGAAGGGGGGCACGATAAATTTAAAGCCGCTTTGCGGGAAACGGCCGGCTATTTTCTTCATCTTCTTTCAACAATACAACAACTCAACCAAGCTCTTAATGAATTGAAAATTGAAATTACAGATACCGAATCTCAAATAAGTGCTGAAGAAATGTCTGTAAATTCTTTGGGAAAAACTGATATCCCAATAGAAATTAGTAAGAAAAGAAAAGAGATTAAATCCAATAACAAAAAAATTGCTCGTTCTAAAACTGAATTAAAAAAGATTGAAGCAGAAATAATCGAAAAAAAGCGACGAGAAAAGGAATTGCAAACGGACAAAGAGATATTTTGGAAGAAGATGAGCCCAAATAAGCCCATTACTCCTCGCTCTTTCTTCGCAGCTGGGTTTCTAGCAACAAAATATGTATTTAGTATCGATGATAAAAATACACCTATCAATCGGGTAAAATTAATTCCTGGCAAAAGACAAGAAAAAACAACAGGGTCTTTTTGCGATGAGAATCGATCAGAACTCAATGAAGGAAAATATATAGTTTCTTATAAACCTGGTTGGCATGGATACCCAGAAGACTGTAAAGCAAAAGTAAAACTTTATGTTAAAACAAAAGATCATCCCTCTTCAAAAACCGAACTCGCCCAAATTGAGCAAGATTTAAATGGGATGCCTAATGTCCCAAATACTGGTTTAATAGCTCAACAAAAAAACCTAACAATTCGAATCAACGCACTTAAAGGACGTAATTCAGTTCTTTCTGGTGAGATATACCAACTTGAAACTCAAGGCAAATTAATAGAAAGCAATAAACAAAATATTCGTGATTATTCTGACAAGCTAAATTGCTTGAAACTCTCTCAAGCAGAAATTGATTGTGAACTACAACCGCTTAAATCAACACTAGATGTGTACAAAGATTTTTGTCAACTAATCGGCAAAATCATAAAAAATTTAAAGCTTGATGAATCAGAAAATAGTTCCGAGCGAAACATTTTTAATCAATTTCTTGATGAATATTGCCCAGAAGATGGTACTGAAGAAGATATTGGTGTCGAAGGGGATGTCGAAATCTTGTTTTGATAAATATAAAAAAATCCGATATGACCAATCTTATCGAGGGCTTGTAAGAACAAGCCCTCAGTAGCCTATTACATATCGTTTTTCTTAATCATATGAAATTCAATTCTAGCTTGCTTATGATGGAGGAGAAGATAAAGCGAGTTCATAATTTCTTAGAATAAAATTGTATGATTATGTTTATACACATTCTAATTTATTAATTAATAAAATTTATTCGTTTCTTAGAAGATTAAGAAGAACAATAGAGCGTTCATCGGAGGTACGGCTAAGCTCAACCTTAGCTTTTCTAAGAATCGTATCTACTTGTTTTTGGGGAGATGTCATAGAAGCTTCTTGAAGGCTTGATAACAATTGCTCATTTGAAAATAAAGGTTTTTTGGCAAAAGTATCCGAGGAGCATAAGGAACCATAGAAAAGAATTGCATCTCCAACATTCCATGGATGTTCGATTTCCACAAATGAGTTTAAATGATTAATTCCTAGGGGAGAATTTTCAGAATTAATGAGTTCTAATTGCAATTTCTCTTTTGGGAGATACCATAAGTGTCCACATCCACAAGAAATAAACCGGAAGAGATTTTCTTGAGGAGAAAGAATAAGATAACTAAAAGAGAAATTTTGCTTCATAGGATCATTTAACAAGAGTGCATTGAGGACCGTAGCCATTTCTTCAGGTCTTTGAGTAAGTTGACAAAGAGCACGAACCATTCCTCTTAAAACTGAAGTATAGACAATTCCTGCTGAGCCTTTTACGGAAGGTTCTCCAATGATGATTCCATAGCCGTGTTGGGGGAGATTAAAAAAATCATAATATAAACTCGATATTCCTAAACTTTTATAAGAAGCAAGCCCTATATCAATTTTAGGCCATTTGGGAGGATTGTCTGGAACTAAAGAGTGCTGAGCATGACGCAAGCTTTCTGAAAGATCGCTTAATGGATCTAATTCTTTGTTTTCTTTAAGCAGAGCTGGAGAATAAAGGTAAGCAGAGACATCTGTCATAAAATCAACGATATCTTGATACCGATCCTCAGGATTTAACTGTAAAGCTTTGGCTAATATTTTTTGCAGTCCTTTAGGCATGATAGAAAGATGAATTTGTCCATGGCTTAATTTTCCAAGCACAAGTTCATAAGTGATGATACCTAATGAGTAAATATCTGAGGGATAAGAAGTTGATTCAGGATTGTTTTTTTGTTCGGGACTCATATAAATAGGAGTTCCAATTAAACGGCGTTGAGATTTTGGATCTGCTTGCCCTTCTGTTAAAAGCTGAGCAATCCCAAAATCAATAACTTTGACTCCTCCTGATTCTGTCACTAAAATATTTTCAGGCTTGACATCTCGATGAATCACACCATGAGCATGAAGGTGGCACAGAGCCATTGAAATTTCCATAACTAGCTCTAAAGCATGCTTAAGAGAAATTAGATTACGTAAAAGATATTGCCTTAAAGAAATGCCTTGGATAAATTCCATTGCAATATAAAGTCCGCCTTCCCACTCTCCTTGCCCATACAACTTAACAATGTTTGGATGATCTGCAAGTCCAATAATTTCAGATTCACGCAGAAATCGTTGAACCATTTCTGGATTGGAAACAAATTCTGGAAAGAGAACTTTAATAGTGATAGGGTCCTTGGTATCTGGGTGTGTGGCCAGATAAAGAATACTCATACCGCCCTTTTCGAGTAGAGCTTCTACTTGATAAGGACCAATTTTTTCAGGAATTTTAACAATATTTTTAGTTGAATCAAGGGCAGTTGGTAAAGTTATTTGTTTGCTAGGATCTAATTCCACTGTATTAACCTAAAATATCAAAAATCAATTCTGAGTAAAAGCTATGCCATTTATTCATTAAAAAATAATCGGTAATCAATGACCTAATTCTAAAACTCTCACACCTAAAACTTCCCCAATACGAAGTAGCTCTCCTCGTCCGACAATTTTTCCATTAATCGTTAAATCGACGCCATCTTCCGGTTTAATGTTTAATTCAAGCATATTACCGGGTTCAAGTTTGAGTAAATGATCCATAGACATTTGGATACGGCCGACTTCTACAGTCAGATTGACAGGAATTTGGTTGGGGGTAATGAGACCTGTTTTTGTGTTTTCTGTAGTAGAAGAAGCTGGACTACTTTGAGATGAATTGTTTTTGGGAGAAGCTTGTTCTTCTTCTGTTACTTCATCTAAAGTAAAATTTTCATCATCATCATCTTCAGCCTCTTCCTCGTCGTCTTCGAAATCAAAATCTTCGTCTTCATCTTCAGTAAAATTTAAGTCACTTAAATCATCATCATCTTCTTCTGATTGTTTTACCATAGGGAGTTCCTCTTGTGGCATATTTAATTCTTGTAAAGGTGTTTCAACTTCTTGGATGAGAGGAGTTTCTAAAATTTTGATAACACCATCTTTGATTTTTCCTCGATGGGCAGGTTTTCCGTTGACTGTCAGCATAAGACGGCCTGTCAATTCTTGAGGATCTAATGAGCAGCTATCCAAAACAATAAAATCACCTAAACAAACTGAAGACCACTCTTTTAATGAAAGTGTCGTCTTTCCAGCTTCTAAATGTACTTGAATATCAATAGCTTTGGCAAGTTCAGTCGTCAAATGAGAAGGGCCTCGGGAAGCAAAATGCTCGACCCAGGAACGTCTCAAATCTTTTGAAATAATTAATCGACCCCAGACTATTTGTTCTTGAAATTGCAAACAGATATCTAGACATAAAGCGCTTTCATTAGGTAAAGAAGTTTGATTAGTGAGAATAGGAGTAATTGATTTATCGAAGTTAAGTTGATTAGTGTGGTAAAGAACTTCAAGAGCAAAAAATCGATAAAAGCTTTCACTTAATGCTCGATCTTGAAAACTAATAGGGTGAGACTCTTTAGTTAAAAGCCATGTCTCTAAAATAGCCATTTCCTGTTCCGGCATTATCCAACAAGCCTGTCCTTGTAAAGTTGGAATTGCAAAATGTAAAGGAAATGGGGAATCCCCTAGCCCTTCATATAAATTTTCTTGGGAACGCCAAACCAATTCTTTGGGTTGAATAAATAATCCTTCTCGATCAAAAGATTTTGCAATGCGTTGAGAAAGCTCTTCCCAGGGAAAAGGAGGAGCAGATCCTGTTAGGGGAATTTCATCTAAATTTTTTAATTCTGGATCAATTGTACGAATCCAATCATAGGAAGCTGAAGGAGTTGCCATTTTGTCTAACCTGAGTTTGTATTCCCTATGCAATTTATAGTAGGCGTTAAAATTAATTTTTTCAAAATACTATTTTCTCATATTTTTCTCAAAATTTGGAGAGAAATTTTGTCATTCATGTCAAATACTAATATGTACAATAAAAATGGATTAGAAAAAAGTGAATAACTTATCCATGTATGAAAAGTTTCTTTTTTTATCCATCCGTAGAGATGTCGGATGAGGATCGTTTAATAAAAAAAGATAGCCAATAAATGCATTGGCTATCTATGGAAAAAAATAAAAATTTTTTAACAATTAATTTACTCTTCTTCTTCTTTTTGATCTTGGGCTTGTTGATCTCGTTTTTGTTCTCGCTCTTCCCTAGTGAAATATTTATAAGAGTCCGTATCAGCATTCGCTTCAGGAAGGGTTGTTGTGGTTAAAACGTTAACAATAATATCTTGCCGCGCAAGGCTTTCTACTAAAGAATCTTCAACAATTTTACGATCTAAAAATCGCTTCGCTTCATCAGTTAAGTTGGCAAAAGCGACATTGAATTCTCGCGCCGCTCCTTCAAAATTTGTTAAAGTGACTGTTGCTCCTTCAAAAATAGGGGGGTATCGAAGTGTGACAACTGTATCTGTCTTTTCGCCTGTTTTAATGACCTGCATTTTTTCTACAATTTGGGCGACAATATCTTTAATTGACGATGAAGTTTTTGGTTCTTGAGCCAATTCCGCTTTATCTGCTAAAAAGGCGATCGGACGTTGTTGTGAATTAATGGCTGATAAATCTACCTGTTCTTCTCGTACTTCGAATGGAGTTTGGCTAAGTTTCTGTTTTTCTTTTTTAGGAGATGAAGCAGCGCTGTCAGTTGCTAAAGTAAAAGGGCTGTTTTTTTCTTTTTTTCCTTCAATGACAGATTCACGGACAATTTCTCCGTGAAGAAAAGTATCTTTCAAGGGTTTTTCAGCGGAATTTTGCTCAAGTTGAGGATTTCTATTTTCAGCCATTTCCAAAATTGGTTGTTGGTTGCTTTCTTCTTTTATAATAAGCTGCTGATTGCTTTCTTCTTTTATAAAAGGATTTTTTTCAACCATACTAGCGGGGGATTTTCGGGTTGATTTATTTTTTGCTGATAGATCAAAAAGAGAAAGGGGAGCCGCTTCATTTTCTTCCTCAAGTCCGGCTAGTTCTTCTTGCTCTTTTGAGGGATCTTCATCATTACGAACAAGTTTTTTAAAAATTTTATCACTACGTGGAGTGCCTTCGGGGCGACTTCGACCAAGGCTTGAAGAATCAGACCTTGGATTAAATCTGACTGGATTGATTTCATCAGATGATGGCATATTACACTCCTTTTCCGTTAAATAAGCTGCTAACTGCGCTTTCACTTTTTTGTTGCTTTCCTCAGAGAACTTAAGAATTGCGTCTTTGATTAGAGACAAAAATGATCGAACCTAATTCATCTTGTTCCCTGCCTTCCACAATTTCAAGTTCTTTACGCATTTCCTTTTCCCAGTCTTTTTTATGACTTAAGAGCTTATCTACTTCTTGTCTTTTTATACGTAATTCTTCTTTCGCTTGATCCAAATTTTTTTGAGCAATTTTAACCTGCTCTGCTTGGTCTTTAACTTTTTTTTCCTCGATTGCTAATTTTTCTTCCACGACTTTAATGTAAGCTTTCATTTGAATAACTTTTGGGCTAGTCGTTCCTTGATCTAATTGCTCTCTTAATTGATTCAATTTGTCCTGTTTGTGACTCTTTACTTTATTTCTTTCAGCTTCTCGTTCGGCTAACTTTTCCTTTTCTTTTTCCAGTGCTAATTGCTTCTGTTTAACATTTTTTTCGGCTTCTTCGACGCGCCTTTGTTTAACTTCAATGACTTGTTTTAAAGGATAAACGATTTTGCTCATAATTTAACCAATTTTATCTGAAGAGAGATTTCAGGAGTTGGACAGTCTCTTGAAATGAGCATTTTTCGTCGACACCTTGTTTGAGAAATTTTAAAACTTTTTCGATATAGTCTATAGCAAAATCACCTGCTTTATCCGCCCCTCTTTTGTATTCGCCAATTTTAATTAATAGTTCGTTTTTCTTATAATTAGCTAAAACTTCTTTAAGTTTACCAACTAATTGCAAGTGTTCTTTGGGAACAATGGCATTCATGACACGACTTGCAGAGGAGAGAACATCAATGGCGGGATAATGATATTGACGTGCGAGTTCGCTAGATAAAATAATGTGACCATCTAAAATAGAGCGTACTTCATCAGCAACGGGTTCATTCATATCGTCTCCAGCCACCAAGATAGTATAAAAAGCTGTAATACTTCCTTTATCAGAATTTCCCGCTCTTTCCAATAGTTTAGGAAGCGTTGAAAAGACTGAAGGAGTATAACCAGCTCTTGCCGGAGGTTCGCCTGCTGCTAAGCCTACTTCACGCAAAGCTCTTGCAAATCTCGTCACCGAATCCATCATTAAGATGACAGATTTACCTTGATCTCTAAAATATTCAGCAATCGCAGTACCAACGTAAGCTGCATTGAGACGAAGTTGGGAGGCTTGGTCAGAGGTCGAGACCACAAGGACAGATCTTTTTAGTCCTTCGGGACCTAAATCCTTTTCAATAAATTCTCTGAGTTCTCGCCCCCGTTCCCCAATTAAACTGATTACATTGACATCTGCGACTGCATTGCGAGCAATCATTCCAAGTAATGTTGATTTACCACCACCTGCAGCAGCAAAAATCCCTACCCTTTGTCCGAGGCCTGTAGTTAATACGCCGTCAATAGCCCTTATTCCAACGGAAATAGGGTTATGAATAGGCATTCTTTTGACAGGGTCAGGAGGAGCTTGAATAACAGGATAGGTCTCTTCTAAGATTAAAGGACCTTTGGTTTCTTCATCTAAGGGTTCTCCTAAACCATTTAAAATTCTCCCAAGCAATTGAGGGCCGACTTTGATGTGTAAAGGGAGATGAGTGGGAATGACTTCAGAAGAGGGACCGATACCAGTCATTTCTCCTAAAGGAGAAAGAAGGACTTCGTCTTTTGTAAAACCCACCACTTCTGCGCGTAAAGGGTCTCCTGCTCTTTTGATTAAGCAAACTTCCCCAATTTTTACTTGAGGCACTACAGCTTTGATTAACATTCCAACAATTTCGGTAATGCGGCCATTCACCGTCGTAAGTTGGAGTTCATCTAGATCATCCAGAAGTTTGTCAATTTGATCATTAAAAAACATGAAATTTACCCTTAGTTGGAAACAATAGTAGATAGAAAATAAGGACAAAATATTCCTTATATCAAGATATCAAGAATGAAGAAACCAACCAATATTTTTTTGCTTTAGACTTGAACGTTCATGATTGTTTTTGTCGATTCTAAAGCTTTATTTAATAAACTAGTGAACAACTCAATTTGTTGTTGAATATAACTAACTTTAATTTGTATGGCGAGCATACTAGCAGGTGTCATCTGAACTTTAGTAAGATTTAAGTGTTCAATTGTTTGGTTCAAATGTTCAAGTTGATATTGGCTACTTGTTAAGTATCCAATAAAGCGTTTAATAGGGTTAGGGCTGTTGATATCAGTAACTTGTGCAGCGGGAGGAGTGTATTCCACACCTGCTTTAGATAAAGCAATTTTTAAATTGTCATCGATATGTGTTAAGCGGTTACGGAGTAAATTTTGATAAGAAGGCTTTATTTCTGCTTGAGTTTGGCTAAGTTGTGTTTTGACTTGGTCTATTTGAGCAATAACAGATTGAGCCTGATTTCTTAATTCTTCCGGCGTTAATGTAGAGATTTTCGCAACTTTTGTGTTGAGTTTTCCGACCTCTTCTATGAGAGAAGAAGTTGTTTTTTTATTGGTTGTGGCAGCTACCCCTTCAATCTCATCATTTTGAGGCTGTTTTTTCTTTTTGTTTTCTTGATCCGTTGCTGTTCCATTTCTTTGTACAGTGACATTTTCATCTCCAAAAATGGGATTTTCCACCGAATGAGCTTGTTCGGGCGCAACCACTGACCCATCTAATCGCTGAAAAGAGGGTTGAATTGTAGAAGAAGTATTTAAAAAGTTTTGAAAATGCTCTTTATTGGGAGCCACTCGTTCTAGTTCTTCATGAACTTGAGGCTGCTGCTTATTAAGTGCTTCGCCCACTTTTTTTACTGCTTCAATTTTTTGTTCTAATGCCATGGCAAGCTTCCTTCACCTTTAGTGTTTAAAAGAATAACGAATGACCCAAGAAAAATTCAAACTCCTAATTTTAGAAAAAACTTTGAAGGTTAAATCCTTCTTAGGGTCAAGTTCGGGGTTAGACTGAAGTCTAACTAACCGACAATTATCCTTTAACGTTACGAGCCATTGATGAGATTGCTGAGTTGGATGCACTCACAACAGCCGTGGACATCTCTGATAATTGAGATAGGTGATTCATCAACATTTGCATGTCGAACATATCAGCAATACTGATAGAACTACGTCTTGCTTTCAAGATTTCCAGTTTTCTTTTTGCACTAACTGTCGCATCGTTAACGATGCTAATCAAAAAGTCAACTTTAAATCCTTCCCCTACGTAGTTACCTTGAAAATCACCACTACTTCCTCCACCAGTCGCCATATTTCCTCCTACTACTTCTGCTTATTAATGTTAATAAGTTCAGTAGGGAATTCAGATTTGGGAAATTACACTTCCTGAAGTTTAAAGAGAATTAGAGTCTCTTACCCACTTCTTTTCTGAAACGCTACAACACTTAAATACTTTACTAAATTTTTTGAGGACTCGTATTCGAGGCCTTTTAAAACCTCTTTCTTCCTATTTCTAATGATAGCAAATTCTAATAATTAAATCAATATAGTGAATATTTTATTAAATAAATAATTTGATTTTAGATAATTAAAATTTATTTAAAAACAAACGATTAATATTTTAAATATCTACTAAATATTGGGTATAATTAGAAAATATTTTGCTGTTTAAAACCTGATAATTGAGATCAGATAAACCTGACAAATCTTCTTCTAAATTTTTTAAAAGATTGATGAAGCGAGTTTTATTTGCTTGATGTTCTGGAGTACCTCCTGAATAAGCGTGAGTGAGGCTTTCATACACACCTGGTTTACGAATCCACTGTAAGTTATTTTCAACTACACGAACTATTAAATCATCGTCTTCAACCCCATATCCCCAATAACGATTAGAATACCCATTAACTTTAACAAAATCTGCTTTGTTGAATAAAACAACTCCGCCAAAATAATTTTTATAGGCAAGTCCATTACCCATCCATTCTCGAAACTGGCTCACGTCAGCTGCAAGATGAGTAGGAACAATTGGGTAAGAATAGTCTGAGGTAGTTGGTAACATATCTACATCATGAAAGCAGAAATAATCAAAAGTTTCTTGTGTTAATGTATATCCAACATTTAAAAGTTTACCTCGATTAAAAAGTTTACCCTCCGCTTGCTCGATGATAAAAATAGTATATTGAACATGAGGAGATATTTTTTGAATCTTCTCTGGGAACTCTGTGAGAAATATTTTTAGATGCTCTTCTCGATTACGATAAGGAATGATAAGAGCCATCTTTTGCATCATTTCACCATAACCCAAAAAAGACCTTATTCTTCGCTTTCATTTTTTTCTTGATTTTGTTTGGTGAAAAAGGGAGCTTTTGAAACTTTAGATAAATCTTTTTCTGCCCATTCGAGTGAAATTGCTCCTAAATTTTTAATCGTAGGATCAGTTGTTTTCTCAATGGCTTCATTGATCAGTTTTTCCCCTTTTTTTCTCTTTGTTTTATTTAAAAGAAAACACATGCCTAAAAATGTTTGAGCGAGATAATTATCAGGTTCTGCAGCTATAACACCTTCAAAGATACGCGTTGCTTCTTTTAACTCAAGCTTGTTTAAGGCAATGTATCCCAAACCAATTTGAGGAGCTGTGTTATGAGGGCTTAAAGCTTGAGCAGCATGAAAAATGCGAGTTGAGCTTGTTTCATCTAATTGTTTTACGGCCAAAAAACCTGCTTCGATTAGTAAAGCAAAATCATCTTTAAATGCATTTATTTTTTCTGGATCCATCATCAAGTCCTTTTGTTTCCGTCTATGATAAACTCTAATAATATCTTTAAACTAGATCATAACACCAATCAACAACCTTTATACCTATACCTATTTAGGATTAAAGCGAGAAATCACTTTCAGCAATGAAGTATATCCATGGAGAAGTAATCCAAAGCGGTCAAATTCTTCTTGATTTTCGCCGGATCTTAAAGCTTCTTTAATTTTTTGAATTCTTTCTTCGACTTGCTGTCGAATTTCTTTATTTTTTTTTGGATTCTTTAAATCTTTCTCTAGCTCAAAAACAAATTCTTCTGAAGTTTTTTTCTTTTTTTGATCTTCTAAACCAAACATTTTGACCTCACAAGTTGGGCTCTACATTTTTATTTTTGTAACAAATCTACTTATAATCAATTCTGTATTTCGTTCCATCTTTTTCTAAAAAAATAACTTTCTCTTTGATAGAAGTAATTGTCATACTGTCTAAATTATCTCCTTGAGATAAAATACGTCCATTAATGACAACAGTATAACGATTTCCAAGTTTAGATTGCCCTGTCACTTCATATCTATCAGAAAGATTAATAATACCCATTTCTGGAGCATCCGCTTTGATATAGTTATTAACGATTCTTACTCCGGGAAGGCCTTTAATTTTAGAAATCAAATGAGTTATTTCTCCTGCTTTATCAGAAGGGGCATTTCCCGATAAAGTAATTTCTCCACCATTTCCCATTTTAACCGCTACACCGCGAAGATTATAAGTTTGCAGCCAAACATTAATTTGTCCAATCACATCTTCTTCTACAATGACCTGTTTCTTGAGTAGATCTAAGTAAGGAAAATTAACGCTAATATAGTCGGAGAGCTTCTCAGCTTGTTTACGAGTTTCTAAGTAACCGGATAGAATAAATTGCCCAGCTTCAGGAGAATGAACGGTAATCCCTCTCCAAGAGGGATCTTTAGATAATATCGAATTAATTTCTCTCCAAACATATTCATCAATAATAATGCCATTGTCATCAATATGTTTAATAAATTTTAGTCCTTGCAGATTATACATCAGCTGGTTTTTATCTGCAGAATTACTAACGTGTCCTAATAACAAAAGATTTCCTGCGTTTTTGTTAAATGAGTAGCGAACGGCCGGAAAGGGAGCAATTGCTTGTTGGACTAGTTCAGTTGCATTTTCTTGCGTATTGACGACCACTGGTTCGCTTTTAAATAGAAAATATATTCCAATCCCTGTCAATAAGAAGAGACCTGATATAATAGCTAGCAAAACATAAGGCCCAAATTGTGATATTGTTGTTTCAGGGGCAGTTGGAGAAGGAATCATTTCTTCAGAAACAGGAATTGTAGGCTCTTCTTTCGGTTTAGCCATTTCTTCTTCATTTTGTAAAACTTTAACAATGGAGGGGAGGAGAGGAGAAATAATTGTCTGCATTTCTCCTTCTCGATCATAAACAACAAAAGAAGTGGTACCTAAAGTAACAATTACACTAGGAGAAAGATTTTGTTTAATCTCTAATGGTGAACCACTAACTAAAACTCCATTGCGACTTTTCAAATCTTCAATTGTCAAGGTATCTTCTAACGAAACCGCAATTTTGGCGTGTTGGCGGGAGACACTTGTATCATGAAAGACAATATCACATGTATGAGGATCAGTTCCAAGAATATAACTATGTCCTGCTTGCATATAAAATTCAGCGCCATTATTTGGTCCACCAATTACCTTGAGAAGCCAGCGCCCTGTTTCTGCAATTCCAAAATTAATTTCTGCTAAATTTGAAAAATTATCTTCTTCGTCAAAAATCGTATCAATTTCTCCTTCATTTTCAAACAAGGATTGAGAAGAAGCTGGGTTGGGGCGATCTTCAATTTCTATAGGTAGAGGTTGTTCTTCTCCATTCGAAGAAATTTCTGAGGGAAAATTTTCATCTAGTACATGGGCTGTGAGGTCTGCATAATAACGAAAAATTTGATTTCCAATTTTGAGTGTATCTCCTTGTTGGAGGAGGCGTACTTGTTCACCAATTTCTTCTTCATTAATTTGGATAGGATTTGTGAGGCTTAAATTTTCAACGGAAATACCTTCAGATGTTCGTCTTGCTACAAGATGGGTACGCGAAGTTAACGGATCTTCGATAACGAGCTGGCAAGCATCAGGATCTCTCCCAATAATCCAGCTCTCGCCATTTTCTAATGACAGAACTAATCCTTTCAAGTCACCTTCTTCTACAACTAGTCGCGCTACCATAATTTACCCATTGAGTTAAAGAAAAGTATTTTTAAGTCAGCTTATCACAGTGATAAGAAAGAATCTATCGATGTTTTAACGCTTCTTTTCGCCAGAAATCCAAAATACTTATGAAATCTTCCAATCGTTCTCTAAAATTTTTATAAGAAATATTGTAATCTAGCTCAAGTGAAAGCGTCAATAAATTCTCTTCTTTATTCAAACCTATTCCTGCCCCTCTCGTGCCGCGACCAAATAAATTTGCTTCCATTACTTTGAGGAAATATTGATCCAGATTGTTTTTCGGACAAGCTCCAATATTTCCTTTTAATAAATAACTTTGGTGAAACTGCGTCACATCAACCTGAATATCATCTGCAAAAGGGATAGTAAAATAATTAGGCTCTGGAGAAATAATTAAATCTTCCATTTCAAGTTCACGAGCTAACTGATGCACAAAAGAGTCTAACATAAGTTTTTCCTAAGACATCATAGGTAAATGATATTATAGACTAGAAAGTTTAAAAAATTGGACAGGCAAAAGATCTCCCAATAAGCCTTGCTTGCCTTTTTATCGACAAAGTCCCATTTTACAATGGCTTATCTACATCTGCTCATCTTATGCAATAAATAAATATATTGTTAAGCTCAAATTTGGTTTGCGCGAAAAACCCTGTATTTAAAAAGATTAGCTTAACTAACTTGCTTAAATACAGGGCAATTTTTAAGCAGGGCCTAGAGAGTGAGCCTTAAATACTGAATCTACAATTTTATTCACAAAATCTAAGGTTTTGTCAAAATCAGCTTTTGCTTCATCTCTTGATTTAGCTGTTGAATCAGCATATTTTCGCAGCACATCTAAATAGCCGTCATTCATAGTTTTTAAGGAATCGATAGCTCCTTGTTCGCTAATAAGGCCGGCTTGCAGGGATTGACTAATCCCATTCACAATGTTTTTCAAAATTTCATTTTTAAATTGAGTTTGCGTGTTCAAGATTTGTCTTTCACTTTCAAGAACTTGTCTGAAGTAACCAGGTTTTTCAAATTCTTGAATATTTTCTTGGTGTTTGGCAATTTTCTTGTCTAATGCAGTATTTTCTTTTTCAATTTCTTTTAATCGAGTTTTTTCTGCATTAGTATAGGGACGAGGGGTCATATTATTTGGATCTGTTCCAACTAAAGGTCTATTTTCAATGCCGGCCTTTTCAGTAGCAAGTGCTGCTTTTTTGTCCTCTGCGGATCGCATTAAGCTTCGTTCATGACTAATATTATTATCGACTGTTTTTTGCGCATTTCCTCTCGCAATTCCCGTGTTTGCCCATGTTTGGGCTAGTGAAAGACCTGCAATTCCTGCTTGCACGAATGAAGTAATCGCTTCAATCATTTTTTCTTCGGCTCTTGAATCATAAAGTGCTTTGGTCAATTCGGATTGCGTTGTGCTAATGGTAATAATTAAAGCGCGTTGTTTAAGCTCGACTTGAGCTTCCAGATAATGGGTGTTGCGCTGGAGATTCAATAATTCATCCATGATGGATTGAAAATTAGCCAAAAAAGAGGGATTAAAAAATGGATTAGATTTTAAATTTCCATCCACACTCGTATTAAAAGTCATTGTCAACACAGGAACTGAAGGATCACCTGTTGTGCGTAAATTCTGACTTATATTAAAATCGCTTCTTTCTGTAGTATCCAGTGTTCCCTTATCTTTTTGGACATTAGTATCTTGAGTTGTTAGATTGCTTGGGTCGATACCAAGATTTTCCATAACAAATGAACTTCTATTAAGATTACTATCAATTTCTGCCATAATTATCTCCTTTATAAACGACAACTCTTATTTATGCCGATTGTGTCATGCTTGTCGTCGTTAAAACTGATTGATAAAAAATATTTTCTAAACTCTCATTCAATTGTTTACAGAATGTGATTAACACCTGCATGTCAGTTTTTAACTGTTCATGTGAAATTTCAAAATCTTCAAAACTACTTTTTAAAGCCTGTTTGAAAGATTGTGTATCTTGCAAATCAATGCTGTTTATTAAAAAGCTTAAAGCCACTAGTGCCTTTTGCTCTTCAGGAGTTGGATGGGGATTTTGATTTATTAATGTTTCCATATTTTTTAAACTAGGCTTCATAAATCTTTGAATAACAAACAAAAAATCGTCATGAATTTCCACAACATCCTTCACGATGACCAATAAGATGAGAAAATGACAAAGTCCAATATCACCTAAATGCCTTTGAGCTTGGCCATCCAAATTTAAATGATCACCAAGTTCTGCATAGAAAGATGGAATTGCTTTGGTTCCAAGGATAAAAGTAATTCCCAGTTCCCTTAAAAGTTCACCTCCCTTCTTAGCTGTAGTGAAATCATTTAAAGGAAATAGTCCTTTCCAATTTCCTAAAGTTTGAGAGGAAACAAAAATCATTGCCCAAGTCATGACTTGAGAAAAATGCAATAGCAAAGGACAAAGATTTTTATCAGTAGGTTTCAAAACCTTTTCAATTAAAAATTTCATTCCATATTCTAATTTTTCTAAGGCAGGGCCTATAAAACCTGCTTGAGAATTGCCTGTTTTATTCCCAATTAACGCTAATTCAAACGTTTGACTAAATCGTGATAAGGGCCTCTCTCTTGACCAATCAGTTTGACTTTCAAGATGATGTAAAAATGTCTGTAGAATTATTAAACGATTTCCCGCTGAAGGATGATCTGCAAGTATCTTTTCATTTAAAGATAATTGATTGCCTAATCTTTTTAATATTTCTTTGTACTGGTTTACATCCATCTGCGCCATCTTAATAACTCCAAACTTGATCTAATCAAACATATCTTTAAGCTTGAGCAAGTATGTGGTCTCCTTGATAAGATTTGAAACGTTTAATAAACGGTCATAATCAGGATCGTTAGGTCCCATCTGACTTAAATGGTCATCTAAAAAATTGGTAATGGCACTACTAGTTTTTATCATTTCTTGCCCAATAGCATTTGGTAACCCTAAATATTGCTGGGTTGCTATCTGTATGGATTCATCTGTCTTAGAAACTGAAAAAGAGTCCCTAAAAGCAAGCAGCTGAGCATCAAATTTTAAACTAGCGTCTAAAGCTAATAGATCCGGATCGCGATCTTCAAACTCCTTTTGCTTATCGAGAGTTAGCCTGGCCTGTAGCTCAAAGGGTAAGCCTTCGAATCGACTTTGGTAATAGTTTAAAGCTAAATTCTCCGTTTGATTATTTTCGTCGACAAATCGAGAACGAAACAATGGAGAAAGAGAAGGTCTTCCAGCGTTTGCTCGATCAATATTGATACCAAAAGCCACTTCCAGAGGTACTTCTAAACTATCTTCTGTTAAAATTACCCCTGGATTAGTTGGAGCGCCTTGTTTCATTTTTGAATTAGTGAGGGTTTGAGATTTCGCAAGCGCGTTTAAATCATTATAATCGGGCGATGTTGGACTATTAGAAAATCCATATCCTATTGAAGGATTATTCATAACTAATCTCCCTCTATATCAACGAAATCCTTGTCTAAATTCTCTTTGTCAAAATTTTCTTTTAAATATTTTTTTAGGTCTTTTTTGAAAGATTTGTACTCTAATAAAGCTCTTTCTTTTAATTCGCTATTTCTAGGATTTAACTCGGCTAAAGCTATTGTTTCTTTAATGGCTTTTAAAGCAGACATAGGGAAGTTTAATTTGACAAAACAATCGTAAAGATGAAAGTGGGGAACAGGATTTAATCGATCGATGTAAGTGCAAATAATGTAATTGGCTGCTGCTTCCGAGTATTCTTGCTTAAATTGGTGGCAAGCTGCAATAGCAAAGGAATAGTCAAAATTCCCTACATCTATTTGTCTAAGAAATGTAAAAATTTTTAATGCTTCATCATAGCGTCCTGCTTGAAATTCATTGAAACCATGACGATAAATTTGGTTCATCGCATTTTCATCGAACCCTAAAGCTTCTTTAGGAGGGATATTCCCTCCTAAAATTTTTCCGATGGCTTCTTCTGTTTTTTTCTGCATATTAGGAGACAGATTGGTGTCAGCTTTTTCAATAGCTTCACGAATTTGATCTTGTGAAATTGTCATAATTTTTCTCCTTATCCCTGAAGGGCATTGAACATTTGATTTTGAGTTTTTGCAGCAGCATCATAAATGCTTGTATACATTTGCTGTAGCTGAGCAATAAAGTCATCTCGGTTATTCATACCTTGCTGAATATTTTTTAAAAGTTTTTCTAAAGCTTGAATTAACCCTTCAAGTTCCTCTTCTGCAGATTTTATTTCACCCACTTCTTTTAATAAACGGCTGACTTTAAGTTGCATAGATCCAGTTATGCATCCTCCAGTCATTTGAACAGCTAATGGAGCACTTTGTGCAACACCGTTTAAAACGTCCCATTTATCAATATTTTTAAAACCTTGCATCATTGATTTAAATTCTTGTTGCATCGTCTCTGGAAGCTTTTTTATGGATTCTTTTACGTTGTCTAATTGCGATTTAAAATCTTTTAAAGCGTCTGATGCCCGTTGAGTCACAGTTTTAGCGGCTTCTTTTGTGGCTTCTTCTGCAGCATCAACAGCTTTTTGCTCAGTCCCGCCTGATTTTGCGCCCCCGACTTTTGCCATGGCAATGACACACGCGACAAGGGTGATAGCCATGACAACCATCTCAACAATTTGTTGAGTTTTTTTATCTACTCCAGAAGCTTTCAAAATGCCTCCGACTAACTCTGGTAAAACATTACTGCTCATAATAGCCATGACCATGGCTTGAAGAGCCATTTGTTTAATCGCCTCAGTCACTGCCATACGAATGGTTTGTTGAACAGCTTGAGATGCCGCATTAGTTGCTGCTCCAGTTCCACTACCTGAAGCCATAGCAAGAACGATAATGACAGCTAAAACGGCTACAACAACTGCAACAATTAAAGCTTTAACAAGAGCTTTAGCCCAATCCGGTGAATCAGGCATCAGTTTATCCAAGGCATCTTTAAACGCTGTAACAATTTTTTGAGTGACACCAGCCACAGAATCAGCGATTGAATAAGCTGTCATTGCGATACCCACTGCAACTCCAGCTGCGATAATAGCAACTGATGCAGCTGTTGCAGTTCCTAAAGAAGCAATGGCAATAAGAGTTCCTATAATCGTTGATAAAGCAGCAATAATAGGCCCGATAATTTTCATCGCAAGGCCCATTGATTTCATTTCCTTTTGCTTCTTCATCATTTTTTCCATTTTTTCTGCTTGCTCTTGCGCTCGAAGGCGTCTGTCAGCTAACTCACCAAATTTGGCTTTTGCATTTTGTTTTGATTTTTCGGCATCGTGAACTTGAATTTCCCGAAGAGTTGCTTTTAAATCTTTGATAGCATCACCGATAATCTTTAAAAATTCTGTTAAAGCAACTCTTCTTGGATCATCCACAGGAATAGGAGGAGGACCATCTAAAAGTGCATTTGCGGCGGCGGAGATGTCTGTGAATATGGCTTCAGCATTTCCAAGTAATCCTTCTAAACGAGCATTAGCGACTTTGGAAGGAGTAATTAGACCTACATTAATAGGTTTCCAATCATCTACAGAGGTTGTGCCTTTAAACCAACTATTTGGTAATCCAAAAGCTTGTTGAGTTTCTACTCTTGCTTCAGCGGTTAATTGAATGTATATGTCTGCAATATCAGAAGATACTTCTCCTGTCTGAATAGCTTTCATTAAATTTATGGCTTGATCAGGATCTAGTTCTAGGGCATGTTCTTCTAAATATGCTGTCACTTTATTTAGAACAGTTTGATCATAATATTCATTAATTTGAGCTTGCTGATCCGATCCATAAGGAAGAATGGGTAAAGGGGTCCAGTCTTTAGCGTCTGTGGAGGTTAAAGTCCAAGAAGCAGGTAAATTACCTTCGGTAATTGTTTTTGCAGTAACATTTTTGCTAATTTTTTTTGCAATTTCTGCAAGGTTTGGATCAGCAGGAGCTGTTCCACTCATAATTGCTTCGTAAACAGTCTCAGCTTGTTCAGGAGTTAACCCTTGCCCCTTTAAAGCAGAGATTACTTGATCTGAAAAAAACTTTTTAATCATTCCTTGTTCTGTTGTTCCGTAAGGAAGCTGTTCACCGATTTCTTCGGTTTCGGGAGAAGCAAGTGTGGGAACAGAAGCATCAGCAGTGTAAGTCGTTGGTACGAAAAATTGAATAGTTGAAAAGAAATCTGCAGATGCAATTGTATCGTCAGTGAGAACAAATTTGAATTGAACAGAATTTGTTGTTTCTGTGCCTGTATTAGGGGGGGATTGAAATGCATAATCAGCAGATTGATAGTTATTGCCATCAGAAATAGTATTTCCCATAGTTAACCTCTTTTAGGGTTAAGTAAATTTATGATTGTCTAACCAGATAAATTCATGATGATTGTGATGACTTAAATTTCACCTATAATTCATCTGTCTAATGTTTTAAGCAGTTTATTTAAAGTTCGTCTTCTTCCATTTTTATGGGTTGAGATGGGAGATTTTGTTGTTTTAAACTTTCTAAACTTAAAATTGCACGTTCTTTAATTTTTGCAAATTCGGGCTTATTTTGAGATTTATCAATAGCCAATTGTAGACAAAGCATCGCTGATAAGTAATCTTTCATTTGAATAAAGCAATCAGAAGAGTGATAATAGGGGATAGGTGTATTAGGATCGATCGCACTGCACATCGTATAAGTCTGTATGGCATTTTTATATTCTTTCATCATATGAAAACAAGCGGCTAGCCCTAACACGTACTTCGATTCTGCATAGTTCATCATAATTAAAACACGAAACAAATGAACGGCTTCAATATATTTTCCTGTGTTATATAGGCGATAAGCTTGTGCATATACACTTTCTAAAATATTGCTGTTTACCCCCATGGCATCTTTGGGTGTCATTCCTTCATTGAACATACGTCCCATGACATCCCCATAAGCTTTTTTGAACTTCTCATCTTCAACCATCGAAGCATCTAAGGCATCTTTTTTCATCTGATTTTTTACTCCACGAGAACCTTTCATGGTCTCCTCCTATTTCTTATTCTTATGTCTTTAATTTAATGAGAAAGTTCTTTTTTACACTCTGAATGCTTCATATCATTAATCTAGTGAATTTTGCGTTTATTGAGTGAATGCTTAATTTTTTTATTTCTTAACGTAAAATTGCGTTTAAAAGGGTTTGCATTTGTTGGATAAACGTTGATACCATATCTGTCTGTTGGTTTACTGCATCGTTAGTTGAATTAACTTTGGATTGCAGTTTTTTAGCATTATCCTCTTGAATTCCTCTTAACGATCTTAAATTATCAGTTAAAATACCGTTAAAAGAAGAGTTTAGGTCATTACGAGTTTGCCCAGCTTCTGTTGAGGAACCTCCTAATGGATTGGAACCATCTTTTAAAAAGACAGGTATTTGTGTTTGTAAAGCTGTATAAACGTTTTGATATTTAGTAAGATACGTTAGTCGATTAGCTTGCGCAATCCCCACATCCTGTAAAGTTTTTATAAGTGAAATCAATAGCAATATAATTCTATTAAGCACAAGAGCTTTTTCTGAACTATTTCCTGCTAGAGAAGAACCAATTAATTCTAAATTCATGTTGACATTGTTTTCATTACGAATGGCGGTGACCCAATCTGCCAAACTTTGGCTGGGCATAAAATATCCTTTGGAACTCATTTCTTCTTGGTAAAATTGTTTTAAACGTAGTTTAAATGCTTCATCTGATGGATCTTTGGCATAAGCTTTGTAAATCGCTTCATAGCTTATTAAATTTTGAAAGTTGGCAGGAGTGCTCGAATCGGGAGTATTGAGTAAACTAATATTTGATAAATAGGAATGCCATTGATCTAGAAAATTTTTATAATAAGCTAGATCTCCTGATAAAGGCGATTGCGGATAAGTATAAGTGCTCAAAAAATTGTTGAAAGCGCGAATAAAAGGGTTATTTGCACTGGAAGCACTAAAATTGACAGCAGGGCTGACAGTAGGAGTACCGGTCAAAATTTGCCAATCGCCTCCTGTAATGTTTCCTGAGCTATCAATTTGAATGTTTAAAGCAGAGGCAAATTCTTGTAATAAACTGTTGTATAATCCATCTTTTGTACTACTTTCATGCATAAAATCCACATACCAAGCTGATGCTAGACCGGATAAAGTTGTAAATTTTTTGGTCGGAATAACAGCTCCTGGTGTGTTTGGAAGGCTATATTGTGCTAAAAAGCCATCAAAATCTTCTGCCGTAGTACGAGGAGTTTGGCCTGGAAATTCTGTCGCTAGTTTATATGGTAAAATGCTCGTAGGTAACGCAGTAAGATTATTATTTGCATAATAACCAGCAGGTAAGCCTGTAATGGGGATATCATTACCCAGAACGGCATTAGGAACGTATTGCAGGCCATCTAAAAAACTTGTTTGATTATATCCATCGTCAAACGTAATATTATCAGCCATATTCATCCTCCTTCAGGACCTCAAGGGAATAGCTTTATTTCAATTTTCATATTTGTAATTTCTAAAAACTATTAATAATCCAAAAAATATGTTAATTATCTAGATATCCCTTGCGCTAATTTTTCCACAATTTGGGTCACTTTTTGTAAAACAGTACTTGCGGATTGATAGAATTGTTGAAAAACAAATTGATAGTTTCTAACGTTTTCTTTTTCTGTATCGTTTAAAGATTGTGCCGCTGTAATTGCTTGCGTAATTCGATCTTGGATCGAACCTACATTATTTCCAGCTTGTGAGCTAATTTTTTGATCTTGATTATCTATAATCCATTTGGAAACTGCAGTTTTTAGTTGTTCTGGCGTTGCTGTGGATGCATCTAGCCCAAGAAAAGCGGAACTAATGTCTTGTACCACTTTGAAGATCATACTGGCTAATGTGCCCTCGACAGAGCGTGTGTTAGCTGGAGAAATAGCTTCTAAGTCCACCAGGCGCTGATATAATTTTTGTTTGGCTGCCAATAGTTCTGTTGCTGCTGTACTAGTCGGTGTAGCAACTGGAAACACTTGAGTAAATTGTGCACTTGCAACAACTTTATAAATTTTCGTGTAATATTCAATTTTCATGTTTTCTGTGGAACTATCTTTCCCACTGCCTTCGGATTTTGTCCACTCATGAAGAACAACGTCATTCATAATCTTAGAGGCATTAGTTAGCTTACTAAATTCAGTGCTGAATGTTGTTCCATTCGCAGCAGCATTTTGTTTGGCAGTGGCTATGTCATTGTTATAAGTGGTTTGAAAATTTCTCATTCTGTTAATCAAATCACTCGAATCTTGCCCGTTTGCAATCTGATTGAAAGCTTGTTGAATTTGGGCAACGGCTGTGGAAGGAATTTGCCAGTTATTTGTAGGAGGAAAGGCAAAATCTCCTTTATTTGTGATAGTAACTTGATTTGAAATTCCTTGAATGAGAGCTAAGGTATCTAGAATTCCTTGTGTTGTTTTCAAACTTTGCTCTAAAGCCTGAAATTTTACAGCCAAAAGATCATTACCTTGTTTGACATATTCTAGCTCTACCATACTTTGCAAAGTGCGAGTGGAGCTTGTGGAAACACTTGTAGCTGCATTCATGATTTGCTGAACGCCAAATCCAGCCAGGCTTTGCCAACTTTCTAGCAGAGTTGTTTTGCCAGAAGGATAGGTAACATCAAGAACGATACCTGCTGCTTTTAAAGATTTAAAAACTAAATCAAGATTGGTGGCCATTTCTGCGGTTAAATAGAATGTCAGAGGAGGATTTCCATCAGTTACCCCATTCTTAGCCAAATCTCGTAGTTTATTCATAGCTGTAATTAAATTATCAAAGTCCGTATCACTTAAGGGAGCATCACTACTGTTTGGATTGCTACTGCGTCTATTGAAAATTTCTGCAATTATATTGATACTTTCAAGATATGCTTTGACAACAGATCCACTCGTATATTCTGCAACATTCGAAGGAACGGAACCAATTCCATCAATTGTAAAGTTAGCGCTCATATTCAAACTCCTTAAATTACTTACTTATTAACATGTAAGTAAATAATTAAAATTTTCTATAATTTTATTATATTATTAATTATTTTATTAAACAAATAATTACTCTTTAAATATTCCTTTATTAATTTTGTCAAAAATAGTTCCTAGTAGTTGAATCATACTCATGGCAGATTTATAAAATTCTTGGAAGAGTAGTAAATAGCGGCGAACATCTTCTCTTTGGCTCTCTTCTAAATTTTGAGCGGTTGTCATTGCAGAGGCAAGTCGATCTTGAATTGCACCTGCATTTTTATTACTTCCCGCTTCGTCAATACGGACATCTTGGTTATCCATGATCCATTTTTTTACAGAAGCAAACAGTTGATCCTGGGCATTGGCAGCAGTTAAATCAACCCCGACAAAAGCTGCGCTAATATCTTGAACAACTTTGTAAACCGCATTAGCAAGTGAACCTGCCACATTGCGTCCACTAGTAGGGTTTGCAGCTTCAAGAGCTACCATTTGATCCCATAAAGTTTGTTTGAGATTTAAAAGTTTTTGAGCAGAGTCGGCAACAGGTTCGGCGGTAGGAAAAATTTGAGCAAAATAGGCACTTGCTTGTTGTTTATACTGTTTTTTATAGTCATCTAAATCGCCAGTATTGGGTAATTTGAAAGGAATTTTATTGTAAACTTGAATTTGGTTAGAGATATTTTGAATTCCTGTTAAAGTCGTTAAAATCTTTTGAGACAAACTTAAAGCTTGCTCCAAATCAGCCATTTTACCAGCCATTTGAGTATTGCCCGCGCCTATATACTCTAATTCAAGCATACTTTGCAGAGAGCGTCCTGGCGAAGCTAATACTGTTAAGGTCGAAATAATTCCTGTTCCTGGATTTTCAATATTGACAGTATATTGATGAGCTTCTAATTGTATCGATAACGCTGCATTCAGTGGTCCTAGAACATCAATTTGGAAATTAGGTAAGGATTTCCAACCCGTGAGGGTGGCTATTTTTGCTGAATCGCTTAAGGGTGCAGCATTGGGATCTGGAGGAATTCCTACTATCGATAGAGTTTTCATAATATCATTTAATGGTGTGACCATGGCCTGATTCATAAAACTTTGATAAGTATCAGTTCCGTTTGTGTCTTGGACACCTTCTTTTGCTAACTGTTTCAAGCTAGCGACTTGTTTTAAAATTAAATCATAATCTTCAGCCGTTAATTCGGAAGAGTCTTTTGAAAATATCGTTTTTAGAGGGGTGATCAAATCTGTATACTTTTGTAAGACATTGATGCTGTAATACTCTGTGAGGCTGACAGAGGCGGCACCTAGTCCTATAATGGCCACTTCCATACACACCCTCCTTACATTATGATTTATGCTTTGTTTTATGCATTGTCAATAAATTATTTTATTTATTACATCTCCATTTATTAAACAATGATATCTATGGATTTTCTGTAATTTTCCGGTTCTTGCCCTGCATACATTAAGCCAGTTCCAACGGAATAAACTAAGGAATAAGCGGGATCCATTACTTGTAATGAAAAGGCATAAAAATCTGTCGTTGTTAACAAAGTTGCCTTAAATGCTTCAGAGACTGCTTTTGCAGATTCGTTATTTTGATCGATTTCAAGTTTATTCAATTGATCATTGACTAAATTAATCAAAGACAAAGGAGATTTTAAATTGGCGATATCTCTAGTATCTGGATTAAAATGGCCAAACAAGGTATTTGCAATTTCTGCGCTAATAAGTTTAGCTAGTTGACCTCCACCTTGCGGAACAAGCGAACTGACAGATTGCTCAATCAGCTGAGCCAAATTAAGATGTTCTTGAGTAAATACATTTTGAGAAGACACTAAAATAACATCTTTTAAAATTTCATCAATCTGACTAGAAGGAATATTCAAATCTCTTAAATTCGATTCAAGATTGGCCTTAAATTGAGTCGAAGAAATAATAGTTCCTTCACTATCACTTAGTGTCCTTAAAATAACTTCATTTGCAATTGCATCAGCTTTAGCCAAATCATAAATTTTAGAATCGGACAAAATTAAACTTGCTTTGATTGAATCCGTTAATAATTGCGTATTTAAATTATCCTCAGAAATAGTAGTTGGTGAGGGTCTTAAAATGTCATTTTTAACCATTTCTTGTCCTAAATTCGCTAAAAAAGCCGCTTGATCTTTTGCAAAACCTTGTTGGATAAAATTAGCATTAATTTGGGTTTTTAAATCGGCATTCAGTTGATCACTTTGTATAGAAGCTTGACTAATAATGCTTGAAGATAATTCAGGAGGAAGTTGAGAAAGAATAAGTTGTTGAGAAATGCCTGGTAATCCTAAACTTGATTCTAATAATTTAGAAGAAGTAAGTAATAAACCTAAATTTAAATTGGCTGTTAGGGTGGCAATATCTGCTTTACTTAAATTTTGAAGAGCTGGGATGCCACTTAAAAATTCTTTAAGGGATTCTTCTGTCAATCCATGGCCAGTCAATTCATTAATACGGTTAGCAAAAGAAAGGGAAAATGAAAGGCTAAAAAGAGGACTATCTTGAGGAGTTGTTTCTAGCTGAGATAAAATAGGTGCTAAACTTGGTAAGAGTGCATCAATGCTACTTTGAGCAATTAAATCCGAGGATAAAAGCACAAGGTTATTTGAATATTCTCGGATTTGCTCTTCTGTTAAATTTAAGTTTGCATTTCGAAGAGCTTGTGCGAAGGCAGCTTGCCCTAAGATAGCTGTGATGTGAGGATTATCTAATCCAGCTGATTCAACTGTAAGCCCTCCTGCTCCTTGTGCATTATTTCCTTGAATGGGTTGCATAGCTTCCACAATTGTGTTAGGTGAGATTTTCTTGGCTAGTGGTTTAAAATTTAGCAAAGGATCCGGAACATAATCTCGATTAGGATTAAAAATGCTCAAGACTCGTAAAAAACCCCAATATTGGGAATTATAAATGATATCGGAGTCCACAGGTTTAACGATTTGCGTATAATATCCATCTTCAATGACTGGTTTGACTTCATTTTCGTTAAGCTGTTGATAGTCAGGGACTTTCCCAATAGCCAAGGAACGGGTTCCATTAGCAACTGAATAAGCATAGGCAGAGGGAGTAGGAATAGCCACAACTCCTGCGGCACCAGCAGCGGCAGGGGCTGCTTCTTGAGAAATTTCTGCGGTATTCCTAGTACCAGCTGCCGCCTGCAAAGGAACTGTTAGTTGATGTTTATCTAAATAGTCTTGTAGACCAAGATCTTTTACTAAATTATTGATCCATTCATTATTCGCCGTTGCTGCTTGATTATAAGAATTGGCTGTGTTGTTATAATTATTCAATTCATTTTTGCGGGATCCTATATAAGCATTGAATCCGGCTACTTGTCCAGAATAAGCCTGTGTGAGGGAGTTAAAGGTATTAACCTTGCCATCAGGAATTGTAACGGTTCCATTGCCATTGATCGTAATGCCATTTGCAGCAAGTTTAGCTATATAAGAGTTATAATTATTAATCAACTCTTGGTATTTTGATTTTTCTTGGCTATTTCCATTGTTAATATTATCAATGGCATTATTTTGATCATTAATTTGATTTTTTATCGCTTCATTAAGATTGTGAATTTCTGCCATTTTTGCTTCAGTGGCTTCTTTTGTTTGCTGCAAAGCAACTTCTCTCCTTGCAAACTCACCGACGAGGCCTAAAGCTTGAAGACCCGCTTCTCGGCTATCTTGTCGTCTTGTTAACTGGTCAATAAATTCAGCAGTACGAAATTGAAGATTAAGCTGTACTTTTGCTTCACTTAGTACTTTAAAAAAGTTGTCTAATGAACCAGAAATATCATTAGGAGCTAGAAGTGAAGGGATACTAACGGTTGCATTTGCAAATCGTTCATTTAATTCTTCTTTTGTGAAAGATTGAATTAGGCTATCTTGAACCGAGGATGGAAGGCTTTGAAAAACGGGATTATCTGTATAAGAAGAGTAAGATTGCAGGCCTTGGGTAGATCCACCAATGTTGTTAATATCTGACATGACCATTCTCCTTGTGTATGTGTCTCAGATTTTCCTCGCCAATCAAAAACAATGTCTATTATGAACGAGTAATAAAATTAATTAATTGTCAGAAATAATAATTCTATGCGCTTATTTTTATTTTAACATAGAATTAATTTTATTTTAGTTAGTTGTATAAAAATAAATAAAAATATTAATATTTAATAAAATTATGAATATCAAATACAATATAATTATATTTCCTCAACAAAACTATTCTGAATTATTGAACTATCAATTTTTAACAATTTCCACAGCAAGAAATCATTTAAAACAAAAAAACAATTATATAGGTATTGAAGCATGTTTTGAGGAACAAAAAATTGGATTTATTTTTGCTCAACTATTTAAAAACCAAACAGCTCAAATTTTTTCTTTATTCGTCGAAGAACCTTTTAGAAAACAAAAGATTGGACAAACTCTATTCGAACACTTAATCGATCTCTTAGTAAAAGAAAAAAAAATGGTGGCAGTCGGTTTTGAATATGAAGACCTATTTCCAGAATCTCTCATCATTGAGAAAATTTTGGCAAGACAAAAAAACTGGCATGTGACTCAACCTTACTTAATTCGTTACTATTTTGACAGTTATCAATTTGATCCTTCCTGGATTTATTTACCCTTTCGCCCTTTAGAGACCATAGAATTTTTTAAATGGAGTGATTTAACAGACAAAGATCATTCCATTCTTCAAGAAATGAAGCAAAACAATGAAATCCCTTCTTTACTTTGGCCATTTCGTGGAGAAGAAAAAATTGAATATCGGACTAGTGTGGGTTTGCGCTATAAATCCCAGCTTGTCGGTTGGTGTGTAACTCATCGTTTAGAAAATACTCTTCGTTATTCCATTTTATACGTACAAAAAAACTTGCAACGTTTTGGTTATGGAATTCAGTTATTAATTGAGTCTATCAAATTACATGACCAATTGATGCATGGAGAAGATCCTATTCCATTAGCTTTATTTGAAGTGCGACCTGAACAAATCAATTCTACGTGGGCTCGTTTTATAGAAAAACGACTCCTCCCTTATGCCATTAAAGTTAGTAAAAAAAAATGGGTCGTGAAATTCTATAATGAAAATATTTTGATTTAAAGACTTAAACGTAGCTATTAAAAGCCCATTTGAGTCTTTCGACACGATAAGAAAGAGGAATCAGTCGTTTTTTTATGAAACGAAGCCATGAGCGATCGATTTCTTCAATATTTGCTTCAAAAATAGCTTGTGGAATGGGTAAACGTTTGTGTCTGCGGATAGACTCATTAAGGATTTGTATTCCATACCCAGAATGTAAAAATGCATGGTCGATGTAAAGAGTATTATACCGGATGGTGTTAAGATTATCAGAATGAGTGATACACCATCCAATAATGGTGTCCAAATAGCGTAGGCCTACACTAGTTCCTAAATGAACGTGCTCCTCTTCTTTAAAAGGCGAAAGGCTAGGTAAGAATTGTCCTTGCTCTGCCTTATATTGAATATATTCTTTCTCTTTAAGAGTGAGCTCCTGCCAACTAAAAAGTTTGAATGTCGATGGCAAACGAGTGGGTAAATGAATCCAAGTTGGATCGAAAGTATAAGCATCAAAATGGCAACGAACCAGATAAAGTTTGGGGGGAAGCCACTGTTGATAAGACAGAATTTTTTCTATGGCGGGGGTAAATAGATCATTCTTTTCGTATTCAAAGCCAAAGGCATATATCTTATTTTCTTGTTTGAGATCGTTTTCTAGAAATTGAAAAAGAGCAAGCCCAAGTCCCTGTTTTCTAAACTCTTCTTTGACAAATAAAGAGTATAGTTGTGCTGTTTGATTGATAAAAAATACTTGAGCTACCGCGCATCCTACCATTTCATTTTCTATAAAAGCGGCGCAGGCGACAAGGTATCCCTCCTGTGCCGAAAATTGGTTGAAAAAGGGAAGGGTAGCAGGAGCAATCAGGTAAGAAGGGATGGAAGAGAAAGGAATTTTTTTAATTGAAAAAGAGTGTATCATGATCACTTTTTTTAAGGAACGCTGGACTAGATCCAGCGCCAGGAAAATGGTTAAGCTATTTTTTGATCATGTCGTTTAATAATAGGAGGTTTTTTCTCTGTAACTGTTTCTTTTTCAATCAGAATTTCACTGATTGTTTCATCAGAAGGAATTTCATACATTAATTCGCGCATCAAGTTTTCTAAAATAAGGCGCAAAGCTCTAGCCCCTGTCCCTGCTTCAATTGCTTGTTGAGCAATAGCCGCTAGTGCATCTTCAGTGAATTGGAGTTTCACTCCTTCGGATTCAAACATAGCTATAAATTGCTTAATAAAAGCATTTTTTGGCTCTGTTAAAATATTAATTAAATCAGGCAATTGCAACTCATTACAATTCGCGATGCTATTAAATCGGCCGACGAACTCAGGGATCATTCCAAATTGAATAAGGTCTTCAGGTTCGACTTTGGAAAGTAGTAAACTTTTTTGAGTTGGGTCAACCACTTCTCGATTGCTTCCATCAAAACCAATTGTATTTCGTCCTAACCTTTTTGCAATAATTTTTTCTAAATTAACAAAAGCACCACCTACAATAAAGAGAATATTTTCTGTATTCACTTTAATATACTCTTGATTTGGGTGCTTACGACCTCCTTTAGGAGGGACATTAGCAATTGTTCCTTCAACAATTTTGAGTAATGCTTGCTGAACACCTTCTCCAGACACATCTCGAGTAATTGATACATTTGCGGTTGTTCGATTGATTTTATCAATTTCATCAATATAAATGATTCCTTGTTCAGCCTTGGCTACATCGTAATCGGCTGCTTGCAAGAGGCGTAAGATAATGTTTTCTACATCTTCACCGACATAGCCTGCTTCTGTTAATGTCGTGGCATCTGCAATCGTAAAAGGAACATCTAAAATAGAAGCTAAAGTCTTTGCGATCAAAGTTTTACCTGAACCTGTTGGGCCAAAAAGTAAAACATTAGATTTGCTAAATTCAATTCCATCTGCTTCTTTATTTTTAGACCGGATTCTTTTGTAGTGGTTGTAGACACCTACTGAAATAGTTTTTTTTGCGCTTTCTTGACCGATAATGTACTCGTCGAGCTTCTCTTTGATTTCTTTAGGCTTGAGAATTTTAAATTCATAAGTGGAAGGAGCTTTTTTATCTAAAATTCCTGTGCATAATCGTACACATTTATCACAAATATATACATTAGGTCCTGAAATGAGTTTTTCAACGGCCTCTTCAGTTCTGCCACAGAAAGAGCAGCTAGCAAGTTCTTTTGTTAAAGACTTTTTACTCATGGGTGATTACTTTATCTAAAGGTTAAAAATTAAACTCTTTGTATTTATCGTTTAATGTATTCATATAAAAGAAAGAGCTTCATTTGGAGCGGTGCATTTAAATTTATGTAGAGAGCAGTCGATCTCAAAGACAGCCGTAGAGTTTTTATTTAAAGCAAGTTTGAGGATTTCTAAAACTTGCTTTTGAGAAAGAAGATCAAATTTTGTTTTCAGTTTATACACCCTAGATAAATTCTATCATGTTGTCTTTTTTTTGGGGACGACAACTTCATCAATTAGGCCATAATCTTTAGCTTCCACAGCACTCATGTAAAAATCTCTCTCTGAATCCGCAGCAATTTTTTCTAAAGGCTGTCTTGTGCTATCAGCCATGATATGATTCAATCTTTTCTTCAATTCGAGAATTTCTTTAGCTTGCAATGCAACATCGGCAGAAGTTCCACCGACACCACCATAAGGTTGGTGAATCATGATACGGCTGTTTGGTAAAGCAAATCGCTTACCTTTTGTTCCGGCGGTCAAAAGTAAGGCTCCCATCGAGGCTGCTTGCCCAATACAATAGGTATTGATATCACATCCAAGGTATTGCATAGTATCGTAGATCGCAAGGCCTGAAGTGATATATCCACCTAAAGAGTTAATATAAATATGAACATCTTTCTTAGGATCTTCCATTTTCAAAAAAAGTAGCTGAGCTACAACAACGTTTGCCACTTGGTCCGTGATTTCAGTTCCAATAAAAATAATGCGGTCTTTAAGTAAACGAGAGTAAATATCCATGGAACGTTCGCCACGGCCTGTATCTTCAATAACGTAAGGAGTTAAAGACATTTCAGGTCTTGGATGAGAAGAGTGTGACATATGAATCCTCAATTAAAATCATTAGCTTCAGATAAGTATTGAATGTGTTTTTAACAACTGTTCAATCATCTACGATGTATATGATTGCCAAACAATAAAAGATTTGGGTGAATTTATCAAGTTGATGGTGAATTTATCTGAAAAATAGCACCTATTAAAAATCATTAGCTTTAAAAAAAATAGAATTGGTGATTTTCTTTAAAAAAACAGGCGATGTCTAAGCAAATTAAAGTTTATGCAGTTTTTTCTGAATTTCCTTTCCAGTTTACTTGTCCGTTTTTATCAAGGTAAAAAATTCTCTTAATTTTAAATCATTTGAAAAATTTGATTGATTAGATTTAGTCAATTTGCATTTTTCAAATGATTCCTATTTAGATTTTTCCAGTTTTTTGTTTAAATTTTCCTGTCTAAATCAGTATCTAAAATTTAATTAATAATTAAACCCATTGTGCTTGATCTAGTAAGAATTTTTTAATTTTGCGATCTAACGCTAAATTATAAAGCTGCTCACGCAATTTCGATTTATCACCATAAATATCAATTTGGCTTTTTCCGCTAGGAATAAGAGCAATTTGCTTTGATAATTCTTGAGAAACTTCTTCTTCCGAAACTTCAAGTTTGTTATCTGCCGCCACACGACGGAGCAGGAAGTAAAGTTGAAGACCTCGTATCGTGCTATTTTCGATCATTTTCTCAATTTCTTCGTAATTTTGAGGAAGCTGGCTTTCTTGATCTAATTGCTTCAAGTAGTCATCTAAACGTGCCTGTTTATTGGATTCGATATAAGAAAGGGGAAGATCGAAGGGATATTTTTCGATAAGCTGATCTTCTAAATGATGAATGTGTTGTTTATAAATTTCTTCTTGGGCTTCTTGTTCTAAACGTTCGTTTAATTTTTGATATAATTCATCAACGGTTTGTAAACCTACTTTTTTAGCTAGTTCGTCATCAACCGTAGGCATGTTTCCTTGCCATATCGTTTTTACAGTTACACGAAAAGGAACAGATTTAAAATCTGGATCCGGGGATTGTTCGTTAGGCTGAGTCATTCCTTCAGCGCTAGCTCCCGCATTTAATCCAATGACTTTTTCTTGTATCCAAGAAGGTAAGCCAGATTGATTAACTTGAGTGCGTTGATTGTCGATAATGAGACGAGGTGTTTCTTCTAAAATTGTGACATCAACATTAATAAAATCTCCTTCTTGAACAGGACGATCTTCAATTGGTTGATAGGTCGTAAATTGTAAAAGAACTTGATTAAGAGCGTTCTTTTGTTCTTCGTCTGTCACCTGTACAGGAGCTTGGTGGTGTAAATGTAATTCTTGTGGTTGAACAGAGGGGATAGTGGGGCGTGCTTCAAACTCTAAAACAAAATGGGCTCCTTTTTCTTGAGTGCAATAGTGCACGATAGGGCGTTTTATATGGCCGTCTTTTAATGGGTGGATATGAGTGAGTTGTAAAGCATCATTGAATCCAGTTTGTAAGACGATATCAACACATTCTTTTTGAACATTAGACCCATATTTTTCTAGGATTAATTGCTGAGGAGCTTTTCCCTTCCGAAATCCTGGAATATTGATTTCTTTATTGATCGTTTTCAAAGCTTTTTGATAAGCAGCGACAACGGCTTCAGGTTTTACTGTGATGTCAAATTTGACTTGACAATGGGTGCCTCGGGTAATCTGAACGTTAAGATTATCATTACTAATGGTTTTTGAACCAGCTTCAGTCTCTTGATTTGACACGGAAAACCTCTTTGCTATAGATCTTATAAAAGCGGGTGATGAGATTCGAACTCACGACTCTCACGTTGGCAACGTGATGCTCTACCACTGAGCTACACCCGCATGTCATTAATAGATGTGAACAAATTTAGCTGGACTAGCTTAAATTTGCTTCAAAAAAGATCACAAGTATGATGCGATCTTGACTTTTAGCGGGTGATGAGATTCGAACTCACGACTCTCACGTTGGCAACGTGATGCTCTACCACTGAGCTACACCCGCAGATTCTTAATAAAATTCAGTTTAAATTAAACATAAGTCTCATGTGGAACGCATAATATAAAAAGGTAAGCTTTTTTCGGCAAGTAAAAAGTCTTTTTAAAAATTTTAAAAAAATAGACCAATTAAGCCAAATTTAATTCATTATTCTTGGAAAATTACAGAGAGGAAAAAGGAAAATATAAATTTTTGTTCGCATATTTAATGCTTTTTCGCTAATAACGAGCTTCCATCAAGAAAATGCTTTTTTAGTACTAATTTACAAACTCAACTTAAATATGCGAAGAGGAATAAGAAGCAAAAAATTTTGTTTTTGTCACTTGCTTATGTTTAAAATGAGTTACAAATTGAGATAATCACATATGTTAAATTTTCGAAAGCTAAAACACGATTTTTCACCCTCCGTTATTAAAGAAGGGAAAACACTTCAAGATAAAGGAATGGTCGTTTCTGTTAAAATTTTAAACTTGAAACCCGATGTAGTGCGATTGAGCTGTCGCGTGATGGGGAGTTTTGATAATTCGTATGAATCAGAGCTTGAAATTGATAGAAATGAATCAGTGATTATTGATTCCGATTGTGACTGCACTTATAAATATGATTGTCAACACTTAGCAGCTGTTTTGTTTTATTTAGAAGCTCATTTTAATGAAATTCTTGTTGCTTATTCTAAAGAAACAGATTTAGAAAAAGATGTCAGTGTTGATGACCAGGAAAAAGAAAACTTGAGAGAAACATTTAAAGAAGCAGAAACTAAAGAGCATGCGAGACAAGGTAAGAAATTCCAAAAAGAACTTTTAGCAGAATATATCAATGCTTCTCAGGTTTTAGGGCAATCTTCATTTTTTCTCCCTGAAGAAGAGATTATCCAAGATAAGGCGGAATTAGCTGTGATCTTTTTAAACCCTCAGAAAATGACTGAACAAGTTGAAATTCAATTAGCGCTACGTCTCCCTTTTCGCTCAAAAGCTTTAAATATCTCTCAAATTAAACTTTTTATCGATGCTATTCGTTATAATGAAGCTCTATACATTGGTAATAAAAGATACTTTTTTTCACTTAGCTCTTTTGATGAAGCCAGTTCAGAAGTTCTCAAGCTGATTATTGATTTTGCCAGATTTATTGATAAAGGAGATAAGCAACAACGATCGGCATTTATTGATACGGAAGCTTTTGGAACTCTACTAGCTGTTTCTTATGGGATTGCTGAATCGAAGTTTGCTTTAGCAGGCTCTTTGAATGATTTAGAAACAGAGCTTTATCCGATGCCTTGCATGTATCGCGGTACTTTAGAAGAACCTCTTCGATTAGCAATTAGTCCAGCACTTCTAAGATTTGAATTAAACTATTTAGAAGTTAATGCACCAAAAGTGTTATTGAAACCAAAAATTGTCCTACAAAATGAAGCGGTTATCGATTGTGATGAAGCGATATTATTTGAATGTGCAAAACCAGGTATGATTCACGGGAATACCTATTATCGTTTTCAACCTTTGATAAAAAGAAAACATTTACGTAACTTACCTTCTATCCGAGATATGACGATTCCGGAACCATTATTTGGTACTTTTGTGGAAAATTCTATGACAGAGCTTTCTCGTTTTGCAGAGATTGCTAATAAAGAAATGATCGAGCGGTTTGTGACACTTCCTTTTGTCGAAAAAGTAGCAGCAGAATGCGATATTCAATATTTAGACGGAGAATTAGAAGCTTCTTTAAATTTTGTCTATGGAGGTGTCAAGGTTCCAGCAGCTTCTTCTCAATTAAAAGTATCTCATATTTCCACTTTTGTGACTCCTGAAGGGATTTTAGCACGCAATCTGACAGAAGAACAAAAAATTATTGATCTTCTATTTCAAGATTTCGTTTATGATCCATCTCAGGGCCTTTATAGTGCTAAAAATGATAAGAAAATTGTCGAATTTATGACAGAGGTGATTCCCGCTCACCAAGATCAAGTGAAATTTAACTGCCCTGAAAATCTCTTGGATCAATTCATCTATGACAATTCCGTATTTCATTTGAATTTAAAAGAATCGAATCGAATTGACATGTATGAAGTCGAGGTCAAAGTTGATGGTTATTTGAATAATGTGACGGTTGATTTGCTTTGGGATTGTTTGTCATCTAAACGAGCTTTTATTGAATTGTCAGTCAAAAAAGGGAGTAAACGTAAATCTAAAACTGAAGAAAAAGGAACGTACAAAATTCTCATTTTAGATTTAGAAAAGCTTGCTCCTGTTATTCAAATTTTCGACGAAATGGGAATTAATCGTTTAGATCAACATAAAGAATTACGACCCCTTTGGAGTTTAGCTAGTTTAGATATCGAACAATTTGCTAATTTGCCAATTCATTTTTCCATGTCTGATAAACTAAAAGAAATTCAACAACAAATGTTAGGAAATCTTCCTTGCCCTTCAAGAGAGATACCAAAAACGATTAAAGCATCTCTTCGTAACTACCAAATTGATGGAATTCACTGGTTGAATCGATTAAGAGGCATGCATTTGAATGGGATTTTAGCTGATGACATGGGACTTGGTAAAACCCTCCAAGCCATTATTACATTAACGCAATATAAAATGGATCATCCGAAGCAGCCTTCGATTGTTGTATGCCCAACTTCCTTAGTTTATAATTGGCAGGAAGAGATTACTAAATTTAATCCTAAGCTAAAAGTTTTGCCAGTTGATGGAAATCCGAGCCAAAGGAAAAAACTTTTAAATGATCTCGATTATTATGATGTCATTATCACTTCTTATACCCTTCTTCAAAAAGACATTGAATTTTATAAAACAGTTCCATTTGGCTATATCATCTTAGATGAAGCTCAACACATTAAGAATCGCGGCACTCGAAATGCCCAATCAGTCAAAATGATTCAAGCAGCTCATCGCTTGATTTTAACGGGTACCCCTATAGAAAACTCTTTAGAAGAATTATGGAGCCTTTTTGATTTTCTCATGCCAGGACTGCTCAGTTCTTACGATCGTTTTGTGGAAAAATACATTCGACAATCGACAATATCGCAAGGGGGTAAAAATCTGGATAATTTACGTCGTAAGGTGGCTCCATTTATTTTAAGAAGAATGAAAAAAGATGTACTAGATGATTTACCACCGGTTTCGGAAATTGTCTATCACTGTCATTTGTCTAATATTCAACAAGAACTTTATCGTTCTTACGCGGCTTCTGCTCGTGAGGAATTGTCCCAACTCGTGAAAAAAGAAGGATTTGAGCGCGTTCAAATTCATGTTTTAGCGACGTTAACAAGATTAAAACAAATTTGTTGTCATCCAGCCATTTTTGCCAAAGATCGGCCAGAGAATGGGGATTCTTCTAAATATGAAATGCTTCTTGAATTGTTGCAAACTTTGATGGAGAGTAAGCATAAAACAGTTATTTTCAGTCAATATACTCGAATGTTGAACATTATGCGTGAGGATTTAGAAAAGCAAGGCATTCGATTTGAGTATCTGGATGGTTCAAGTAAAAACCGATTGAGTATCGTCAAAAAATTTAATGAAGATCCGAATATTCCTATCTTCTTAGTTTCTTTAAAAGCCGGAGGATCTGGACTTAACTTAGTCGGAGCCGATACTGTCATCCATTATGACATGTGGTGGAATCCAGCTGTCGAAAATCAAGCAACAGACCGTGTTCATCGTCTAGGACAAAAAAATTCCGTCTCTTCTTATAAATTGATCACTTTAAATACAATTGAGGAAAAGATTTTAGAACTTCATAATCGCAAAAAAGGATTAGTTAAAGAAGTGGTTAGCCGGGATGAGGACATGATGGCTAAATTGACTTGGGAAGAAGTCTTAGAACTCCTTCAAACTTAATCATCAATTTTTTAAATTTATTCTTCTTCATTCTTCTTAGCAGATCTTTTTGATTATCAATAAGATCTGCGTATTTCCAATATACGATGATAAATTAAACAAATTAGTTAAACTGAATTTTGGGTTTCTGCCTTTGATAATGAATAAGAAGAATAAAATTTAAATGACGAAAGACCTCCACATGATTTAAAACATTTTTTTTCCATTAAAGTTTAATAACCTGAATTTTGGGTTTTTAGGCAGCCATTAACAACAAGTGATGCTGCTCTGATAAATTTATAGATGGCTTTTTAGGTTGGTGAGTATAAGCAACAATCCCAGCTAATAGATTAATTAAAAAATTTCCGGTTTGCAGCATCTAGATTTAAGCCATTGCGGATGACTTACCGATGCAGGATTGATCCATTTGAAACTCTTGACGGCTTTGCAGCGTCTAAATTTAAACAGTTGCGAGAACTCACCGATGCAGGATTAGCCCATTTTAAAATTTTAGCAGATTCACTCAATTTAAAAATTATTAAAACCTTCAGTTGAGATTTTAAATGGGTTAGGAAAAAATCATAGATGCTTTACGAATTACTTTGAATATGAAAATTGCAAGTTAACTTTTTATTTTTTGCGTCATTTTTGGAAAAATCTGAGAAGCATTCATTTTTAAAAAGAAGAGTAGCTGTTTGATACAATCCCACTTTATTATAAGAAGGAAAGGGCTAAA
>NZ_BASL01000669.1:0-2651 GCF_000648255.1 Candidatus Protochlamydia sp. R18
TTATCATTTATAAAAACGTTTGAAGCTCTAGAATATCTACTAAATTACTTTATTTTAACAAAACTGAACAAGTTGTTTATCAATGTCTGGATAATCTTTAATGCTGATTCCCACCAACTTGGTTTTGCTATAATTTCTTGCCTTATTGAATTCGTAAATAAAGAAATATTGTCAGTCTTTTTTTCAACTACGGCTTGTTGATCAAGATCAGCATTTGTATTTAAACTTTCTTTTACCTTGCATAAAGGAGGTCTAAAATCCCTTAAAAACTGCTCATGGTCATCCATTAACTTTTGCATTTCTGCTTTATGCTTTTGCACCTCTGCTTTATATTCTTGCCTCTCAGCTTTATATTCTTGCCTCTCTGCCTTATGCTTTTGCATCAGCTTTTCAATTGTTTGAATCGCTGAAACAAGTTCAAGTTGATTAGGACTTTTAGAAAGCTTGCTCACTTTCTTTTGAACACCACCTAAACGAGAATTCGTAACAATTTTTCTTGCTGGATTTGCTAAGGGATAATCAAAAGAGCCCATTGAAGGGCTTAAGGGGCTTGAATGTATTGACATATTTAACGTTCCTATAATCTTTATCATTTATAAAACGTTTGAAGCTCTAGAATCTCTACTAAATTACTTTATTTTAACAAAACTGAATAAGCTGTTCATTAATGTCTGGATAACCTTTAATGCCGTTTCCAACCAACTTGGCTTTGCTATATTTTCTTGACTTGTTAAATTCGTAAATGAGGAAACGTTGTCAGTCTCTTTTTCAACTACGGCTTGTTGATCGGTTTCAGTATTTGTATTTAAATTTTCTTTTACCTCGCATAAAGGAGGTCTAAAAACTTTTAAAAACTGTTGGTGTTCGTTCAGTAATTTTTTTATCTCTGCCTTATGTTTTTGCCTCGCTGTTTCACGCTCTTTTATAAGCTTTTTAATTGTTTGAATTGCTGAAATAGATTCAAGATGAATAGGCCTTTTAGCAAGTTTGCTCACTTTCCTTTGAAAACCAGCTGAACGAAAATTAGTAACAATTTCTCTTAGCTGATTTGGTAAAGAATAATCAAAAGAGCACATTGAAAGGTTTGAATGTATTGACATATTTAACAATCCTATAAACTTTAAAATAAATTGCTGCTTTGGAATGAAATAAAAAAATATGTTCTTTTACTACTTTACCAGACTTAGCTAAATAGCTCTATACCTATTTTTTTTAATTTAAATTAGTACTGGCATTAACTTCTATACAAAAAAATAAGCCAACAGGGATTCATAGCTAATCGATTAAATTAAAAATAGAAAGGGATCTAGTTAATCTAGATTTAAAAGAACTTTATTAACATCCAGATTAACTAGCATAAAAATTGTTATTTTTCCTCTGCCGTTGGACAATATTTTTCTATTTTAACCGTTAAATCTCTTAATTTTCTTTCTTCTGAACTAATTTCTTTAGCAGTTATCGCAGCAGATTGATTAAGGACCTTTTGTTCCTCAGTCGTTAAATTTCTTTTAGAAACAGTATCATTATAACGAGGATAAATGTAGGTCACTGATTTATCTGTTATGCTCATTTCTTGTAAATTTTTAATTTCTTTTTTCAAAATAAAATTTTTACTTTCAAGCACAGAGCATCGTTGTAAAACATTAGCACTTTTATTTAAAGTTTCTACTGCCTCATAAGCAAGAGGCCTAAAATCTTTTAAAAACTGTTCATGGTCGCCCACCAACTTTTTCATCTCTGCTTTATGCTCTTGCCTATCTGCTTCATGTTTCTCCATAAGCTCTCTTATTTATTGTTTCAAGAGCTGTTGTTTTTAAAGCGGTATACTCTTCAGTTAGTTTGCCTACATCTGTTGCTTTTAATCTAGTATACTCTTCTCAGTCAGCTTGCCTACATCTGTTGTTTTTAAAGCAGTATACTTTTCAGTCAAAGTAGTCACCTTTTCCTGTGCAATAGCTAGGCTATAATTTTTGACAAATCTAGTAACATCTAGGACTTTGGTCGAGTCCAAAGGGCATATAAATGGAGTTCCTTGAGCAATTGCTCTGTTATAAATTTCCATAATTGCTTCTCGTTCAAATGTATGACCACAATCATCTACAACAGGATCTGTGAAAGGCTGAAGAGTAATAGGGCAGTCAAAACATTTAAGACATTCTTCCACTACATCTTCTTCAGGAGAAGGTGTATTATAGCCTACAATAGGAGGCATGCTGTTGTAGTGCTCCCCAAATAAACTGGACCATCTGGCTTGCTTCTAAGATATAGGAGTAAGACTAGATTTATGACTAATTGTAAATTAATTGCATCAGTAGAAAGAAGAAGACGATGGTCCTTAGAAGAAAAAAAACAGATTATTGAAAAAACATATCAAGAAGGTCAATCTATTTCCCAAACAGCAAGGAGATATGATATAACACCAAGTCAACTTTTTGCATGGAGAAGGCAAATGGAACAAGGAGCACTACAAGGAATTAGCAGCCGAGAAGAACTAGTTCCCAAAAGCCAAGTGAAAGAAATGGAAAAGCGAATAAGAGAACTAGAGCGGATGCTTGGGAAAAAGACACTTGAAAATGAAATTTTAAAAGAGGCTGTAAGGCTTGGGCAGGAAAAAAAACTCATCTCGCGGCAGCCATTGCCAAGCTTAAACG
>NZ_BASL01000668.1:0-5033 GCF_000648255.1 Candidatus Protochlamydia sp. R18
AACTGCGAAAGAAAATTGAATACAAGCTTAAATCTGGTCATTTTGGCGTTTGTGGTTCTCCTTTTAAAAAGATTTTAAACAGGTTCTTAGAGTTTTCTGTATAAAAAACTAAAATGTTTATTTTTTTTGTGAAGACGGAGAACTCTAAGAGCAGCTCCAATGGAATCAAGAGCTTGATTAATTGTTTATAACCTCTTAATGCTTATTAGAGTACCCTTAATCCGGAAATACTTATGGGAAGCAAGAGTCCGAGCAAGAGCTTCCATTCCCTTATCGCTTATTTGGTTTCCGTTAAGAGAGAGTTCCCTAAGAGCCTTATTGGAAGCAAGAGCCTGAGCAAGAGCTTCTATTCCCTTATCGCTTATTTGGTTATTATTAAGTCTAAGTATCCTAAGAGCAGTATTGGAAGCCAGAGTCTGGGCAAGAGCTTCCATTCCCTTATCGCTGATTTGGTTTCTGTTAAGATAAAGATCTCTAAGAGTTGTATTGGAAGCAAGAGCCTGAGCAATTGCTTCCATTCCCTCATCGCTTATTTGATTATCTTCAAGGAAGAGTGTCTCAAGAGTATTATTGGAAGCAAGAGCTTTACTAATTGCTTTTGCTCCCTCATCACTTATTTCATTACAGCTTAGAGTAAGTTTTTTAAGAACAGTATTGGAAGCAAGAGCCTTAAAGATTGCTTTCGCTCCCTTATCGCTTATGTGGTTTCCGCTAAGAAAGAGTTTTCTAAGAATTGTATTGGAAGCAAGAGCCTGAGCAATTGCTTCCGCTCCCTCATCGCTTATTAGGTTATATTCAAGGTAGAGTGTCTCAAGAGTATTATTGGAGGCAAGAGCTTTACTAATTGCTTTCGCTCCCCTATCGCTTATTTGGTTATTGTTAAGCCCGAGTGTCTCAAGAGTCGTATTGGAAGCCAGAGACTGAGCAATTGCCTCAGCTCCTTGATCGCCGATTTGGTTATAACCAAGGTTGAGTGACTTAAGAGTCGTATTGGAAGCAGGAGATTGAGCAATAACTTCTGCTTCCTTATCGTTTATTCCCCTGCCAGAAAGACCAAGAAGGGTGAGCTTAGGATCATTCCTATAAAGTCGAAATAATAATCTGAAGTCAATTTCTGGATTTTTTATTTCTCTTAAAATTTTGCTTATTCTTTCTTGTTTGATCGTTTCTAAATCTAAAGCCGGGCATTGTATAAAACTCCCTTTGAAATAGGGAATAATACTTGTAAAAAAAAGCGTTTTTAACTGGGGATTTTTATCGGCTTTTAGGGTATGCAAAAGAGGAGCATCTAGCTGAATCGAGGCAAGTGCCACACACCTCTTAAGTTGCAATTCTTCTAATTTGGCAAACTGCAAATAGGTTGGTGTGAGAGGAAAGCGTGATTTTTCAAACGCGCGCAGCTGAGCGCATCGGTTTAAATAAAGCGTTTTGAGATTAGGAGAGCACTTTTCGATTTCCAGAATGGCCTCTTCTTTAATAAATGGACAACCGCTTACATTTAAATAGGTAAGTTCAACATGCAAAAAAGGTTTTAAGGTGGTGTGATCTAAAACAGCGCAGTTCATCAAAGTCACTTTTTTGGGTCGAAGACCTTTATTTTTCATTAAAAAGATTAAAGCATGTAACACGAGGCGTTGCCGCTCTCGATCGGATCTTTCCCCTTTGATCATGTGCCTAAAATCTGCTTCAATCCACTCTCCTTCTTGGTTTTCGCCAAACAAAACATGGGAAGCGCATCGGTTTAAGGTAAACGCAAAAAGCTCGCTTTGGGCTTTTTCGGGGGAGTATTCTTCGCGCTGTTGAATTTCTTCAAACGTTGGGAGCTTGCCAAAGCTAGCTGCATCGGCTTGGGCGGAAGTGAGAGAAATGTCTACCTGACGATCGATCGCTTGTTGTAATCTTTGTTTGGGATCTAAACTGCTAGTAACGGCTTGCTGATATTTAGAGTACACCCAACGGTCTAAGGTTTGCTTGTGACTCCCCCGTAAATTAACGAGATAGGGTAAAAGATCGATAGGAGCAAGTCTTTTTTTATCTTTTAAAGCTTGACGTAAGCAGTCTTGTAGATGGTAAAATTGCACGAGTACATTCATCACCGTGCCGCTGCGTAAAAGAAGCGTTCCTTTAAAGCGATCTTCTGGGTTTTCTTCATATAACTGTTCTTCCTCTTTAGAATTAAAAAGTTGAAGTTCGCGATAAGCCGCATCTTTTTGAATTAAGTCTTCAAGCCAACTACTGAGAATGAGGTTAGGCTCTAAACGGAGAAAAGCCTGCAACACTTCAGAGTCTAAATAGTACTTAGCATCTAAACAAAAAAGAGCCGAAGAAAAATGAACCTTATGCCCGAAGAAATAATGGATGACCGGTTCGACAAAAGAAATATCGTTATCGACGCAGAAAATGCGGTGCGTCTTTTCTTCGACAACATAGTTGGAGAAGCGCCCATCGCCTGGGCGAGTCAATAAAGCACACAGGCAAGCCCAGGTCAATTGCTTGACGTCTAGCTGTTTGGCATTTTCTAACGTCTGCCCTTGTATTGTTTTGGAAATTAAAACGGGATAGACTCGTTTTTTTCCTTTGATGTCGACCTCAAAACGTGCTAGCTGCGTTGGAGAGCTCAACTGACCCGCAATGCGTGCCGTCAGCGCATGGATGGCATATTCCAGCAAAGGATGGGTCGGCTTTTGTTTAAAATGCAGCTGATATCCGTTATGGGTTGCACTCGCAACGGGATGAGCGCTTTTATATTGCCGTTTGAGATTGCCCGTTTCTTCTAAAATTTGTTCACACACGTCCTGGTTGAGATACCGAGCATCGGGCACTGCCGGGCAGCGGATTTTGACTTGGAAGGGATCGTCTGGATCTGGATGGTCGGTTGTCATGGCAAGAATTGCTTGTTGAAACTGCTCTTCTTCTAAGCGTCGGCTTTGTCTAACTCCGCTTGGGTTGGGAATAGAAGCCAGATGAGCGCTTAACGCAGCCAAATTTTCCTCCTCGGGATAGCTATCTAAGACTTTAAGATAGGTCTCTCTTAGAGGTTCCGTGAAAGTCATCTGGGAGAGTCTTTGGTAGTAAGCTTCATGCCAATGCCAAGCTTGATCCGGATCAAGCGCATCAGCTTGTTGTCTGGAAACGAGATGATGTACGAAATGAGCGGTCCAGGGCTTGAGATTTTCTATGTTATCGGGGCGCAGCTCCTCTTCGTAATAAGCCCCTCGAAGGAGATCAATTTTTTGAAAATGAGAGTCTAGCTTAGAAATGCAAGGTTTTAATTGATGAGAATCTAGGTTAGAGAGGCAAAACTTCAAGTTACGGTAAAGAGGGCGCAGGACAAGCCAGTAAATCTTGGCCAGGATTTCTTTTTCATCACAAAATTCTTCTAGGTTAACCTCTTCTTTTTGTTCCCCACAGGTAAAATGGAGGCCCACTCTTTTTAGGTAAATGGCCGCCACCGCCTCTTGCAATAAGAAACCACTTTCGGCTGTGAAAATTTCCTTTTTCACGAGCGCGTCAATGAGATCGAGTGTATTGGCTTCTTCTATGCCGAAATAAAGGGACAAATCATTTAAAAGGTGATGGAGCAGCTCCGAGTAGTGCTTTTTTAGATCGATAATCTTCTCTTTAAAGGGATGGCACCAAATCTGTTCATAGGTCTGCAGGCGATCTGTTAACAGCTGTAGCGCCTGACACTTGCGCCTGATTTCTTTTGTTTGTAGAGAATTTTCATCGAGATAGGTACGCATTTGCGCTTGGTAGAGGTCAAAGAGCGACGAGTTCGTTTGATGAAAGGAGATAGTTTTACGCAGCGTATTATTATGCGAATTAGAAGGATACTCCTCTATTTTTTGCATCTGAGCCAATCCATCGGGCGTGTGGATAAGATCAGGGACAACCGCTGGATTGCCGCCAGAATCGACATGAAAGCCGGAGCGGTGTTTAGTCCCGATACAAGTAAAGACGGGCAAGCCTTGTGCGGGATCTTCTCCCAAGGCTATTATTTGTAGTTCTAATAGGCGAGCTAATTTTACAAAGTACGGGCGATGCTCAATTGCTTCCATGAGAATGCACCATTCCAAGTCTGAGTAAGGACAGATTTCTTCTTTGGCTAGAGATCCCATTGCTCGCAAATCGTACGAACACGGAGGATCTCCTAAAATGGCAATGGCATCTTCGACTAAAGCTTGCAGAAAATTGATCAAGTTCGCAGAAACTTTTTTTTGAAAAGCACGCACCTCTTCAATGATAAAATTTTGCAAGTCGATTGTCTGATAGAGCTCGTAAAAGCTTGCGCGATAAGTATCTAAATTTTTTCGGTAGGTAGTTGTGATAAAACAAGTCGTGGGAAAAGTTTTACTGTTTAAATAACGGTCCATCGTTGGTTTTAGATGATGCAGCCCACTTGCCTCTATCGGTTTTTGTCCTCCTCGCTTGCTAAATAGAGCCGCTATAAGTTTGCGTACTTGTTTATAGAATAATTTAATCAAAGCATGCTGTTCACCCTTGCAGCAGATTGCTTTAAAACGCGTTTCAAGATTTGTGATGAGTTGCACGACTTCCTGACTCTTATCTTCGGCTCTTGCTTTTTTCAAACGCTGCTTAAAAACGCTAAGGGACGTTGAAGCGACTTTAAAGTAGCGAGAAGCTTGGCGTTGGGATTCTGAAGAAGCCATCGAGATGCTCTGAGCCTTTACTGCGTAATGAAGAGCATTGATGGGATCTTTAACTTGTTTCTTATTTAGCTGTTCTTGTTTTCCTTGCTTGTAATGCCATTTGGCGAGTTCGGTAGCTAACTGCTTTTGTTCTTCTGCAAAACAGGAGTCTGATGCTAAATTGAGCAGTAAACGTACACCCTCTTCTATCTCTTTAGGAGACTCTACGACGGGAATAAGCAACAAGAGGCAGTCAAAAATCTTTTTGAGTATCTCTTTTTCCGCATAGGGCGTCAAAAAGGCCATAAAAAAATTAAACTGCTCGACAGCTCGAGAGTATTTTTCCTTCTTAATAGTAGCCAAAATTGCATCGAGGCTTTTTAA
>NZ_BASL01000667.1:0-1663 GCF_000648255.1 Candidatus Protochlamydia sp. R18
ATTCTCTTTTCGAATAGCTTTGATAAAATAAAGCGTGCCATCTTCACATTGAATCAAAATTTGGTTATCGCGGCAATCGAGCGAGCGGATGGGAGAGTGGAAAAGGGGAGATTCGTAACATTTTAAGCCATTTTCTATATTAAAAATGGCAAATTGCTTGCGCTGAGGCAACACTAAAATAAGCAACTCTTGGTCAACATGGGCTTCCTCAAAATTTTCCACCCTGCTTAAGGGTTGCGAAGGAAAAGGTTCTTTGAGTGGCCAGCGGTAAAGAAAACCTTCTTGCGTCACTTGGATCATATGCCCTTCTAGATAGTGGATCAAACGAGAGTTTTCGTCTTTTAGGTTATCAAAAACTAATTGACAGCCTTTTTCCTCAAGAGAATAAACTTGAGCAGTCCCAGAAGTGACTTGGATGAAAGCTACTTTTTTTTCTACCTTTAATTTAACCGTTCCACTTGCTGCAAAACCTGGTAATTGGTAGGTGTCATGCTTACATCGATCTTCACATAATGTGGGTTTGTTACGTTTGACTTCTTTTAGAATTTGGTGCTTTTTTTTATAAATTTTCTTCCAATTTGAATTTAAGGTAGGGCGGGTCGAAAATGTCAACTTTTTCCATTGGCGACAAAACTGGGCTTTCCATAGGGAGGGATCCTCTGCTAGCTGTTGCCAGGCTTTACTAACTAAAGAAGCCATGGCAAGGTCTTTTGGGCTCTTAAGTTGATTAAAGATGGCAACCTTCGTTTCTTCAGGTAAAGTTTCTATAGGGGATTTTAAAGAAATCTGCATAAAGCCTCTATCTTTATTAAGAGAAGATGATTAGTTAAATAATCGCAATTATATTTAATAAGGTTATTTTATTCTAGGCTAAATTGATTCAAAAATGGCAACTAAAAAATTTTATTAAAGATAAAATGAAAAGGGATTTATAATATATGTATATGGCGGACAAATCTTTATTAAGAGGAAGATAGACTTTAATTTGCTCAACATGTTTTATTAGGCAATTCAAATCGAGCATAATTTAAAAAAGAATGCGATCTAAGCTATTCTTATAATTCCTATAGCTAAAAATATGGAAGCGGCCTTTTTAAAAGGCCACTTCTTCGAAGTTTTATTACTTTGCTTACTCGTTAAGCTGGATTTTGGCTTGTTCTAAATGTTAAAATTAGAAATAGCGTGTTAAAGACAAACCAACTCTTTGTAATACAGGTTATCTTTCTTGCTGTAATAAGCGTTATTCAATACCGAGCTCGGTATTTCGGTAAAGGAAATATTTCACTCCAGCCATTGCTTGCCATACTAATTCCTCCACGCACCACATAAGTATGGTTTGTTTTCTTTTCAAGAAATCTTTGAAAGGATGAATCTAATTCAAAGCGGAAATCGGACAGTTTATAGCCAATTGTTGCCCCAACAAAGTATTCCATATGGAATTTAAAATTTTCTATTTTTCTAGATATGCTTGTACCTGCATTGATACTAAAATATATTTTTTTTTAATTCATTTTGTTTTTCGTCGTTAGCATATCCCATATTTAGGTAGTACTAATTAGTTAATAACCTGAACTTTGGGTTTAGGTGTTTAGACTTAAACAAGCTACATAAAATTTGAATGACAAAAGACCTCAACATGATTTAAAAGCATTGTTTACCACAA
>NZ_BASL01000666.1:0-2895 GCF_000648255.1 Candidatus Protochlamydia sp. R18
ATTCTCTTTTCGAATAGCTTTGATAAAATAAAGCGTGCCATCTTCACATTGAATCAAAATTTGGTTATCGCGGCAATCGAGCGAGCGGATGGGAGAGTGGAAAAGGGGAGATTCGTAACATTTTAAGCCATTTTCTATATTAAAAATGGCAAATTGCTTGCGCTGAGGCAACACTAAAATAAGCAACTCTTGGTCAACATGGGCTTCCTCAAAATTTTCCACCCTGCTTAAGGGTTGCGAAGGAAAAGGTTCTTTGAGTGGCCAGCGGTAAAGAAAACCTTCTTGCGTCACTTGGATCATATGCCCTTCTAGATAGTGGATCAAACGAGAGTTTTCGTCTTTTAGGTTATCAAAAACTAATTGACAGCCTTTTTCCTCAAGAGAATAAACTTGAGCAGTCCCAGAAGTGACTTGGATGAAAGCTACTTTTTTTTCTACCTTTAATTTAACCGTTCCACTTGCTGCAAAACCTGGTAATTGGTAGGTGTCATGCTTACATCGATCTTCACATAATGTGGGTTTGTTACGTTTGACTTCTTTTAGAATTTGGTGCTTTTTTTTATAAATTTTCTTCCAATTTGAATTTAAGGTAGGGCGGGTCGAAAATGTCAACTTTTTCCATTGGCGACAAAACTGGGCTTTCCATAGGGAGGGATCCTCTGCTAGCTGTTGCCAGGCTTTACTAACTAAAGAAGCCATGGCAAGGTCTTTTGGGCTCTTAAGTTGATTAAAGATGGCAACCTTCGTTTCTTCAGGTAAAGTTTCTATAGGGGATTTTAAAGAAATCTGCATAAAGCCTCTATCTTTATTAAGAGAAGATGATTAGTTAAATAATCGCAATTATATTTAATAAGGTTATTTTATTCTAGGCTAAATTGATTCAAAAATGGCAACTAAAAAATTTTATTAAAGATAAAATGAAAAGGGATTTATAATATATGTATATGGCGGACAAATCTTTATTAAGAGGAAGATAGACTTTAATTTGCTCAACATGTTTTATTAGGCAATTCAAATCGAGCATAATTTAAAAAAGAATGCGATCTAAGCTATTCTTATAATTCCTATAGCTAAAAATATGGAAGCGGCCTTTTTAAAAGGCCACTTCTTCGAAGTTTTATTACTTTGCTTACTCGTTAAGCTGGATTTTGGCTTGTTCTAAATGTTAAAATTAGAAATAGCGTGTTAAAGACAAACCAACTCTTTGTAATACAGGTTATCTTTCTTGCTGTAATAAGCGTTATTCAATACCGAGCTCGGTATTTCGGTAAAGGAAATATTTCACTCCAGCCATTGCTTGCCATACTAATTCCTCCACGCACCACATAAGTATGGTTTGTTTTCTTTTCAAGAAATCTTTGAAAGGATGAATCTAATTCAAAACGGAAATCGGACAGTTTATAGCCAATTGCTGCCCCAACATAGTATTCCATAGGAATTTGAAGTTTTCTATTTTTCTAGATATGCTGGTACCTGCATTGATACTAAAATATATTTTTTTGTTTAATTCATTTTGTTTTTCGTCGTTAGCATATCACATATTTCGGTAGTACTAAATAAGTAAAGCTATTCCAATAAACTACTCTAATTGGATAAACTAATGTCTTAATTCAAATTGTAGTAAATAATGGGGCTAAAATTATTAACAAACAAAGAATTGATTTTATTATCAATGATTTACCTCGGGATTTAAATGTACAAGTCACTTGTCATGAGGGCGATGAGCTAGAAGTGGCTAAATTTGAAGGAGACGAGCGATGGAGTTTGGCAGGAAATAAGAAAAATGATCTGTGGCTATGGTTCGTTTTTCATAAAAAAGTTGCCAAGTGTTGGCTAGGTAATTAGATCCTCGGGACAAAAAAACCGCTGAGCTTCTTTTTGCAAACGACCTGAATCCTTAAAAAAAGCCCTCTATTTCACGGATAAATTTAATGTCTATGATGAAACCATTCTTTGGAGCAAACATCAAGCAGTTAGCAAGCTATCTGGCCAGACAAGCGACGTAGAAAGATTTAATTGTACTCTTAAGACAAAGGTATGAAAGATTTGTAAGGAAAACACTTTCATTTTCTAAAAAGCTAACTAATCCCATTTAGTTAATAAAATATTTTATTTGTGATCACAATAGACAATTGAGAGCCTTACCTATTTAGCACTACCAAAAATTATCAATAATCTTTTTTCTGCGGATATGTACTTTTAGGCTGCGCCATTCTTTTACAGAAAAAGCTGCGAGGATGTGATTTTTCCATTGGTGGTTAATTAAAAGAGAGTTTTTGACATAACCCTCAATCACAAATCCTAATCGATTTAAAAGCTTTGCATTTCTCGTATCCATAGGCCACGTAATTGGACATGATTCTATGGAGGTTTAAGTTCTTCAAAAATATATTGAATTGACATTTCTAATGCTTCAAACATAAATCCTTAACCTTCATATTAATAGTCGATCTTGTAATCTAAATAACAGACTTAGAAAAGCCTTCGAAAAATTTGCATGAAATGACAGACACCAATGACTAAATCCTGATTTTTTATCTAATAAAAATCGAACGGATTTGTCTTCTTTGCATTCCTTGATCTAATCTTCTAACCGTAGCCGTATTCGAGAAATTTCTGATTAATGCTGAAGGGAATGTGGAATAACAGTGGCTTCCCACTTTGTTAAATGATTTTTATTGCCTATGTCAAAATCATGAATAGCAGAAAAAACTTCTAAGCTTGGAAAAGTTAAGATGAGATGGGAAGTTATTAATTTTTTATCATGAGTTGAAAGAAATTATATTAATGTAAGTTGCAAATAACTAATTTATTAAAAAATTTGTTGCAATTGCTACTAAAAATCCTAAAACTTTAATTTCAAACCCATTAGACGTCGTTGCATGAATTTTTCTA
>NZ_BASL01000665.1:0-1830 GCF_000648255.1 Candidatus Protochlamydia sp. R18
TTTGCTCAATATATCCAAGATCCTTCTAGTTTTGTTAGAGTTGTTGCGATGAAAAAAGGCATTACCGACGAAGAAAAGCAAAGCTTAACAGACGCTATCGTTAAACGAAACGGAACATTAAAAGTTCAATACGTTTAGCAAATACCTACTATGTTTATCGATCAACTAGATCAGCTAGTTGGTCGATTGCCTTTTCAATTTTGTGCGTGTCAATTCCTTCCTTAAATTGATTATCTTGCCACAAATTCCCAAACCATTCTTTCTACTTTATTAGGTTCATACAAGAAGTCATGATCAGTTAAAACAAAACCTTAAAGAGCATCTGTAGTTTGAAGATGTTTGCTGAAAAGAAAAAGGATGCTTATAAGATTTAAGGGTTATTTTTATAAGCATCAAAAAAATGATTTTTAGCACCATTAATTTTTTAACCTTTTCTCCACCAAAATAGAATAGGTACCATTATTTAGCATGTTAAAATACTGCTCGGAGAAATATTTTGCTTGTTTGAGCTATCATAATTAATAATAACATTAAATAGTTGAAAATGAAGATGGAGGTCAAAACCTAGTAATTTAGCTTTTATTGAAATAAGCCCATTTGCTAACAAACAGGCGTAATGACTAATACATTCAAATATTTGAAATAAGGTTTTGAAGATAGCTTGGATAACTGAAGTTATTTTTAATAAAAGGCGATCTTTTTGAGAGACTTTCACGATTACATGTTGAGGATTTTCATTAAAATCCACAAATTCTAATAATTCTTGTGGTAAAATTTTTGGATAATAAATATCAGAATTACCCAAATTAATGCTGTTCATACAATTCTATCCTCTTTTTATGAATTTGAAAAAAATTGGATGTATCAAAACATTCATCAATTATATCTCTTTGGAGTTTAGCAACAAAATGTTGATGAAGTAAATGCTTGATATCTTTTATCGCACGGTGATGAACTCTCACAAAAACTTCAGCCGGCACCATTATTTTTGTGGACTGTTCAAAATCAATAATAGACCAGGAATCAAGTGGTAATTTAAGGTACGCTACTTTTTGAGCAATTAAACGAAAATTTTCCAATTTTGCTGCGGGAAATTGATCAATTAAGTAAGCAGCATATTCACTAGGTGGAGCAAGTAAATCTGGTTCAATGATTTTTGTTATATGTACAAATTCATGGTCGCAGAAACAATCTAATATAAAAGTTGGGATAAAACTAATTGCTTCTCGAGCAATGCCATTGACCAATGATTTCAAGCAAGCTTGATATTCTTGAATGGCTTTATCAGCAATGCACTTAGCTTTGTCAAGTTGTATTGATAAGGCAGTGGAATCGTTGAAATCAGAAAGGTCTTTTATTTGGTAAAAATAAAATTTGTAAAAACTAAAATTAAAAAAGGCAAAAATTTGAACTTCCATATCGCTTAAAAAATTCGTCTTAGAATAGGAAGAAGGTGAGGCAATATTATCAAAAAACCTTTTTGCAGCAACATCAAAAACATTAGGGGGAGAGGAAGAAAGGCCCGTTGCACTGTCGACTTGGGCATCTTTTTGAAATTGATTCCAAGAATTCAAAATGTTAAAAGAGTTAATAATCACCTCACAGGGATTGTCAATGCTAAGATTAATTGTCATAATTTCCTCCAATTTATCCTATATATTTCAGTTAAAACTTCAACATATTTTTTTAATTTTTTCATGTTGTTTTTTAAAGCTAGACATTCGGTTTTTAAACGCAACAATCAGCTGATTTATAAACATTTTACTTTTTGTTGCAGTAAAGCTAGATCTCGTACAAAACACATTAAAACAATCAAATATTTTTTAATAA
>NZ_BASL01000664.1:0-31404 GCF_000648255.1 Candidatus Protochlamydia sp. R18
CTGATCGGCAGACCATGCGCATCCACGGCAAGATGCAATTTTGTATTGAGCCCCCTTTTGTATAACTCATGCTCTGATTACCTCCTTTAGCTCCCGCTGCATGAGGATGCACTTGACAATGCGAAGCATCTATCACAAGCCATTCATAATCTGGATCGTCAATCAGCACCTCAAGCAACCTTTCCCAGACTCTTTGATTGCGCCATCGGATAAATCGCCGATGAGTATTGCTCCAACCACCGTAATCTGGAGGCAAATCCCTCCATGGAGCTCCCGTTCTTAATATCCAAAATACTGCATTGATAAAAGTCCTATTATCTCTTGCTATACCACCCCAAGCCCCTCTTTTTCCTGGCAAATGAGGTTCCAGTAAATTCCAAACTCTGTCGGATATATCATGTCTTCTGTGCGCTTCCATAAGATGCTCCATTGATGAGCGTAGAAGAGTAGCACATTTAAGCATTTATTTTATTTCTCGTGACTACACTATCTAGTGTTTTTTCTTTTTAAAACTTTTTGTTTAAACATTTTCTGATATTTAAATTAAGTTATTAATAAAGTTCTAGGATATAAATCCAAGATTTTTTAGCATATTCGATTAAGTTTTTATGATTTAGAAATTTAGACAATAAATGTTTTTTAGGAGAGACACTTGCTGGCTATTACCGGAACCTCAGGATTTATTGGAAAATATATTTGTCCTTACCTTCCTTTTCCACAAAAAAAATTATTCTCTTCATCCGTTTCTGAATATATTTTAGATGAGGGAAATAATTCAAAATCAATTACTTTCCCCCCACATGACTTGTCCTCTTTTATTAAAGACACCAGTACATTAATTCATCTCGCTTGCAAATCCAATCCCCGAAACGCAATTTTTTCTTTTCAGGAAGATTTAACCTTTACCACTCAATTATTTGAACATTTTGCTCAGGCAAATCCTAACGGCCATATCATTTTTGCTAGCACAGGTGGGAATATGTACTCAAGCGAACTTCCCCACAAACCAAGAACTGAAAAAGATCCCCCTTCTCCCAATTCTATCTATAGTGTTCAAAAATTGGCTGCAGAACATTATCTACGTTTAATGTGCCAAACTTATGGAATCTCTGCAACGGTTCTTCGAATCAGTAATCCTTACGGAACTCTTCTGGAACCTGAACGATTACAAGGTTTGATTGGAATTGCATTTAACAAAATTTTACTTAACCAAACATTAACTATTTTTGATTCTTCAGATAGTGTGAGAGACTATATCCATTTAGAAGATTTAGCTTCTGTATTTCAAATAGTTAGCAGAAATAAGCCTTTAAAAGGGCTATTTAGCGTTTTTAATATTGGATGTGGAATAGGATACTCTATTCAGAATGTCATCCAGCTAATAGAAAAAATTTCTAATCGATCTTTGCAAACTATTTACAGTGAATTGGCAATCACGACAAAGCCTTCCTGGAGCGTCTTATCTCATGAATATTTCCATTCGCAATTTGGTTGGCGACCTCAAGTCAATTTAGAAAAAGGGCTGGCAAAAATGTGGAATGTAGCCCTCTCACACTCACAAAATATATAATTTGGTAAATTTTATGGACAATGAAACGCCTCTTATTTCTGTTGTCATTCCTGTTTATAATCACGAAAAATTTGTCTCCATAGCACTCAATTCTGTGTTACATCAGAGTTATCCTCTAATTGAAATTATCATTATTGACGACGGATCAAAAGATCGCAGCGCTGAAATAGTTGAACAATGGTTAAAACAAAACCAAACTTCAAAACAAGGATATTCATTTACTTTCATTCGTCAGCAAAATTCTGGAGCACATGCCACAATTAATCGTGGTTTGACAATAGCAAAAGGTTCACTATTGACAATTCTTAACTCTGACGATATCTACGAAAGAGATCGATTAAAAAAGCTAGTGGATAGACTTCAAATGGAGAAAGGAAGGCTCATTTTTTCTGGAATTAAAGGAATTGATGATCAGGGAGTAGATTTACCGTTTTCTCATCCCTGGAAAAAATCTTATGAAGATAGCCTTTGTTCTTTAGTAGAGATGCCAACTGTTGGCTTTCAACTCATGAAAAGCAATCTTGCTATAAGCACAGGTAACTTACTATTTACAAAAGATCTTTATGAAGCAGTTGGTGGATTTAGGAATTTGAAATTAGCGCACGACTATGATTTTTTACTTAGGGCTTTACTTCATGAAGAACCCATTTTTTTTGATGAGCCGCTCTATTTATACCGTCTCCACAGTAATAATACATTTTCTCAAATCAATCACTTACTTCAATCCGATCTGAATGAAATTTATCGTTCTTATCTTCTAGAAATTTCTAAGAGTCCTCCTTTAAATGTCCAAGCTCCATGCCATACTTATTGGCCACTTGCTTTTCCCCTGATTCGTGATCGAATGAATATGGATCAAGCTCTTAATTATTACCTCGCTAAACCTCAACCCCAGCTTAGCACAAAACTTGCTGATGATAACAACAAAACTTACCCCTCTCTTAGTACGTCTAAAAAAATAAAAATCTCTCTTATTACTCATGAACTAAGTTTAACAGGGGCACCAAAGGTTGTCGTTGATTTAGCAATTCGTTTAAAACAAGATGGGCACTATGTGAATGTCATTAGCTTAAAAAACGGTCCGATGCGCCAACAATTAGAAAATCAAGGGATTTCAATTTCTGTTATTCCTAAATTTACCTATGATTTAACTTTTCATAAAAATAGTTTTATCTCAAAAGCAGCCAGAATAATTAATACTTTCTGGATGATGTTAAAACTCCAACGAACTATGATTGGAAATTCTGTTGCTGTTGCATTTTATTTAACGCTTCTTTCACTGAATCCCTTTTATCGGATATTTTGGTACATTCATGAATCTCTCCCTCCTGCCGCATTATTGAATGTTAACCGAAAAAGAAATGCTTTACTTGACAAAATGAAAGCAAATTCCAACGTGAAAATTTGGTTTGGATCCGATAATACGAGAGAGATATGGAAAAAGGCAGGATTTTCTGGGACGACAAAATACTGGAGCGGGATAAACGCTTCAAAAAAAAGGCCATCTTCTCGTTCTGGTCCCATCTCAGAAATTTTATCTGTCGGAACAAGCTCTGCTCGTAAAGGAACCTACTATCTGATCGAAGCTTTCATTAAAGGAATATTAGAAAAATCTATTCCTGATCATGTAAACTTAACGATCATTGGATTTTTTGAAACTGTGAATCGACCTGATTGTCATTTTTTAGGCGACCTTATTTTAAAAATCGTTAACTATGGTTTATTAGATCGCATTCATTTAATGGCATCTCTTCAGCCTGATCAAATCGATTATTATTATCATAGAGCCGATTTATATATTCAAGCTTCAATCTCCGAATGCCTTCCCTTAGCTATATTTCAAGCAATGGCAATTGGTTTACCCATTATTAGCACAAATGTCAATGGATGTCCTGAAGCAATTGAAGATGGTAAAACTGGCTACATTTGTTACCCTAGAAGCCATCAAGCTCTTTTGCATACAATTCTTAAAGCTTTAGCTGATCCCGAAAAAACTCGGCAGATGGGAGAACAAGCACAAAAAATATTTATAGAAAAATTCAATATAGAGAAAAACTTTAAAGAAATTAATCAAGTGTTTTTTTAATTAAATTGATTTAAATACACAATTTTTTTTATAAGCACAGCATTTTCTCTTTCTTTACAAAAAATAAACAGTTTATTGATACAATAGAAAAATTATAATTATTTAGAGGAGCTCCCGTATGTTAAAACAAGTGTTTTTTTACTTGTTTATTTTAATTCCTTGCATGATCAGCCAAATGAGTCAAGCGTATAGCCAAACAATAACTCCCATTAAAGTCATCGCGTTTGATTTTGGTGGAGTTATTGCTAAAAGTGATAAAAGTGAAGTCAATCAATTTCTTGCAAAAGAACTCGGGATCACAGAAGAAGAGGCCGACGAACTCCAAAATAATTTAAAAAGTTATTCGAGAAATGGAGGTATGGAGCAAGAATTTTGGGATCAATATACTCATTCTAAAGGAATAACACTTCCTGCAAATTGGAATGAGCTTTTTGATCAAGTTCGATTTAAATCTATCAAAGAAATTCCAGGTTCTATTCAAATTGTGAAAGAATTGCATAAACTAGGTTATCAAACAGCTTTGCTCTCAAACGTTCGTATGAATCAAGCACGCTTAAAAAGGCAGCTGGGATTTTATGATTTATTTCACCCTGTTTTACTTTCTTTTGAAATTGGTGCCAGGAAACCAGAGTCTCAATCTTATCAAATTTTATTAGATCAATTACAAGTTTTTCCTCAGCAGCTTTTATTTATTGATAATAAAGATTCAAACGTTGCTGCGGCAAAATCAATGGGTATGGACGGAATTGTTTTTATCAATGCCAAACAATTAACTGAAGAACTAAAAAAACGTGGTATTAACTTACCAGTTAAGAATTTTAACTCACTTTCTACAGATTCAGTAGTAACGAAATAACCATCTTCAAATCGATGTTGATATGTTCAGCATCGATTGTACTACAAACATTCCTGCTTTTCTTTACTTAGATTTTCCGCATCAATGACCCATCCCCCTCCTAATACTTTATAAACGTTAACTAATGTTAAAAAAACATCAGCTTCAGCTTGAGCTAGGTTGAGTTGAGCTGTAAACAGTTTGCGTTCAGCGTCTAAAACATTCAAATAATCTGTCTGCCCATTATCGTATTGTAATTTAGCTAAATGTAGGTAATCTTTTAAAACAACGACACTATTTTTTTGTACCTCAAGTAATTCTCGGGATTTTTGATGAGCAATTAAAGCATTATCTACTTCTTTAAAAGCATTCAAAACTGTTTGTTGATAATTGTAATACGCAATTCTTTTTTGCGCTTTCGCTAAATCGATGCCACTCGAAATCTTTCCTCCTGTAAAGATAGGTTGTAAAAGATTGGCTGCATACTGCCAGGCTCTTGTGGGAGAGGTAAAAAGATGATGAAGTTGAAGACTTTCAGACCCAAAATAACCTGTTAAAGAAATACTAGGAAAATACTGCGCTCTTGCTTCTCCAATTCGAGCATTCGCAGCAATTAATCCTTGCTCAGCTTGTATAATATCGGGACGTTGTTCTAATAGCTCTGAGGGCAGTCCGGCTGGCACAGCAAGTGGAGTTGGCCATTCATTAATATTCAATCCTCTTTCAATTTCTCTTGGACTGTGCCCAATTAAAATGCTAATTAAATTTTCTTGTTGGGGAATTAAAACTTCTAATCGAAAAACTTCAGCGATTGCTTCATCCACTTCGGCAGCTGCTTGCTTAACTTCTAACTCAGACGTCAGCCCTCCTTCAAAACGAAGTTTTGCCAATTCGTAAGATTCTTTCCTAGAAGTAACTGTCTGTTTAGAGACAATCAATTGCTGATCAAATTGTCTCATTTGAATATAGCTTGTAGCAACAGAACTTACAATAGATAGCACCAGAGCCCTGCGAGCTTGCACCTGTCCTAATAAATCTGCCAAAGCGGCTTCTGAAGAGCTATAAACTCGCCCCCATAAATCTAATTCATAAGCAGCTTCTGCAACTACACGATAATTATTGGTATAAGGAGAAGGAATTAAGTTTGTTCCTACAGGAGTTAAACCTGGTTGACCTTGAGAAGAAACGCCTGAAGAAGTTTCCCCTCCAGATAGTTCTGTTGGAGTGCGTTGACGTGAAGCAAGGCCTACTCCGCTAATTTGTGGAAAAAATTGAGAACGAACAATTCCCAATCTTGCTTTAAATTCAGCAGTACGCGCGAGAGCCAGCTTTAAATCCTTATTATTTTCCAAAGACTCAAAGATGAGGTTTTTTAAAATAGGGTCGTCAAAGGCCTCCCACCATCTATAATTGGCAGCTGTTGAAGTTTCTTCAAAAGGAGTACGCCATTTTTTAGGAATCTCCAAACAAGGTTGTTGATAAGGAGGATGGAGAACGCAAGAACTAAGTGCAAGGAGTAAGCAACTCGTCACTAAAATTCTAAACATGCTCTCTCTTCTCTTTTTTTTCTATACGTTGATCAATAAGTTTATAAAGAAGAGGAACTAAAAATACGGCAAGTATAGTCGCAGCAATCATGCCTCCAAATACACCCGTTCCAACTGAGTGTCGACTTGCAGCACCTGCGCCTGAGCTAATAACTAGAGGAAAAACCCCTAAAATAAATGTTAAAGAAGTCATTAAAATGGCCCTAAAACGCATTTTAGCTGCTTCCATAGCTGCTTCCAAAACTGATAACCCTTCTTCTCTTTTGATGATTGCAAACTCAACAATTAAAATGGCATTCTTTGCTGACAGAGCAATTAAAGTGACTAAGCCAACATTAAAATAGACATCATTTGAAATTCCTCTGATCCAAATTGCTAAAAATGCCCCCATCAAACCAAATGGTACGGCTAGTATAATAGCAAAAGGAAGAGACCAACGTTCGTATAAAGCTGAAAGAATCAGAAAAACCATCAATACACCAATTAACAGAACGTTTGTAGACGTTCCTCCTGTTTTTTTTTCTTGATAAGCTTCGCCGCTCCAAGCATAGGTCATTTGCTCAGGAAGTTCTTCTTTTGCGAGTTGTTCCATTGCTGCCATCGCCTGCCCAGAACTATAACCTGGTGCAGCTCCCCCAATAATTTTAGCACTTGTAAATCCATTAAAGCGGCTAACTAAATTGGCTCCTTTTGTATAGTGAGTGCTCAAAAATGACTTTAAAGGGACCATTTCATTATGTATTGAGCGTACATACATATCTTCCAGATTTTGTAAATTAGAGCGATAAGTAGGCTCAGCTTGGACATTTACCTGAAAAACACGCCCAAATTTATTAAAATTGTTAATATAAAGAGAGCCCAAAAAGATTTGCAACGTTTGAAAAACCTCACTAATAGTCACACCTAAAGTTTCAGCTTTATACCGATCTAAGTCGACATAAAGTTGCATATTGTTAGTTTGGATAGAAGTTGTTAATCCCTGTAATTCCGGTCTTCCACGTGCTTTTGCAATAAAATTTTGGGTCACTGTTTCTAATGCCTGAATATCGCCATCCCCTCGATTCTCTATCCAAAATTCAAAACCACCAACAGTTCCAAGACCCTGAATGGCTGGTGGATTGAACGTCATGATTTGTGCATCAGAAATAGCACTATATTTTTTGTTTAAGGCTGCTTGAATCGCACCGGCTTGTAGCACAGGAATTCTACGCTGATCCCAATTTTTCAATGTAATAAAATTAGTTCCCATCTGCAGGCGATTCAAAGATTCAAGCAAACTAAAACCTGTTAAAGACACCATATTTTCAACCCCCGGAATGTCCAAAGCTATTTCTGTAATAGCAGTATCCACTTCTTTTGTGCGGTCTAAGCTAGAAGCATCTGGCATATTCACAAGTGCCATTAAATACCCTTGATCTTCTTGGGGAATGAAACTCGTAGGAATCACATGGTTTAAAATGCCTAATATAGTGATAACAGAAGTAAAAAGTAAAAGCCCAGCCCAGGTATGATTTAAAATCCATTTGGTAATATGCATATAACCATTTGTAAAAGCATCAAATCCTTTATTAAACAACAGAGAAAAACGAGAAGGAGATGGGTGAGGCTTTAAAATTAATGCAGCTAATGCTGGACTAAGTGTTAAAGCAACAAATCCTGAAATTACCACGGATACTGATATTGTAATCGCAAACTGCTTATAAAGTTGACCCGCAATTCCGCCCAAAAATGCGACTGGAATGAATACAGCGCATAGGACAAATACAATAGCGACAACTGGGCCTGATACTTCTTCCATCGCTTTATGAGCTGCTGCTCTTGGCAAAAGTTTGAGCTCACGCATATTTCTTTCCACATTTTCTATTACAACGATTGCATCATCAACAACGATTCCAATTGCCAATACCATTCCAAATAAGGTCAGTGTATTTAAAGAAAACCCTAATACATACATTCCTGCAAAGGTACCAACGATTGACACAATCATGGCTATAATAGGAATTAGTGTCGCTCGCAAGTTTTGTAAAAAAATTAAAACCACTAAAGAAACCAGAATAGCCGCTTCAAAAATTGTTTTAGTCACTTCATGAATCGACGCTGTAATAAAATCAGTGGTATCGTAAGGAATCGTGTATTCAAGCCCTTCTGGGAAATTTTTGGAAAGGCGTTCCATTGTTTTTCTGACTTCCCCAGCCACTTCCAAAGCATTAGCTCCAAATAATGGATAAATAGCAATCATGGATGTCGTTTTTCCATTCAATGAACCATCTACATCATACGTGGCCGCACCCAACTCAACTCGCCCAACATCTTTAATTTGCACATATGATCCGTCGTTATTTGCTCTTAAAATAATATCCTCAAATTGTTTTGGGTTGTCTAATCTTCCCTGACCAGTCAAAGGAACTGTCAATTGAGTGGAGCTATTAGTGGGAGGATATCCAAGTAAACCTGCAGTAAAATTATTGTTCTGAGCTTGAACAGCTTTGATCACATCATGCGTTGTCAATTGAAGTTGAGCCAATCGATCTGGCCTTAACCAAATACGCATAGAATAATCACGCGCATTTACAATCATTGCATTACTAATTCCTGGTAAACGTAAAATTTCATCCACAATATTGATAGTTGTATAATTACTCACAAAAATATTGTCATATCGTTGATCAGGTGACTGTATCGCAACTAATTGCAATATATTTGGCGTTTGCTTTTTAATTTGCACACCTGTTCGCTGCACTTCTTCAGGAAGTTGCGGAAGGGCCATGTTGACTCTATTTTGCACATTAACTTGAGCCATATCAATATTACTTCCAATCTCAAAAAATATGCTTAAAGCTATGTCTCCATTAGAAGAATTTTGAGAATACATATAAATCATATCTTCAACTCCATTAACTAGCTGCTCAATGGGTGCTGCAACGCTGGCTGCTACTGTTGAAGCATCAGCACCGGCATAGGAAGCTGTTACTTGAATTTGAGGAGGTGTAATATTTGGATATTGCTCGATCGGTAACATTCGCAGCGCAAATAAGCCTGCTAAGGTAATAATGATAGAAAGAACGAAAGCAAAAATAGGGCGGTCGATAAAAAAATGGGAAATCATGATGCTTTCTCAGCAAAAAATTTTTTTTTAATAGAGACTTTCATTCCAGGTCTTAATTTATTCACCCCATCCACAACAACTTGATCTCCAGCCTTTAAACCCGCATCAATAATCCAATTTTGTTGATCCCATACCCCGGGCTCTATAGGTTGCATGACAACTTCATCATCCTTATTCACCAAAAATACAAACATTCCCTTTTGGCTTTGAAGCACAGCTTTTTGCGGAACAAGAATGGCGTTTGGACGGGTTGCTCCAAGTAATTGGACTCGTACAAATTGACCAGGACGGAGGATATTTTTTGGATTAGGCAAAACAGCTCTAACCATCATTGTCCCTGTTTTTTGATCATAAGTAGGAGAGGAAAAATTAACTTTCCCAATTTCAGGAAAAACGGTTTGATCTGCTAAAATAACCTGTACCGTGAAATTATCATAAGCCGGAAAATGAAGCTTCCCTTGCGAAATAGACTTTTGACTACGTAAGATATCCCCTTCTGAGATACTAAAATTAATCCAAATAGGATCAATCACAGAAAGAGTGGCTAATTGATCTTGAGTTGGAGCGATGAGAGCTCCCTCTCTGTAATTAGCTTGTCCTACTTGACCTGAAACTGGAGCATAGATAGTCGTATATCCTAAGTTAATATCCGCTTCTTTCAATTGAGCTTTTGCAGCTTGAACATCAGCTTCGGAAGACAGCTGACGAGCAATTGCATTATCCAAATCTCTTAAACTTGCAGCTTTTTTCTCATAAAGGGGTTTATAGCGATCCACTGCCCGTTTTGCATCCCATAAAACAGCTTCTTCTCTGGCTAATTGTGCGGTAGCTTTTTCCAGCGCAGCTTCAAAAGGCCTGGAATCAATTTGAAAGAGGAGATTTCCTTTTTGGACAAAACTTCCTTCCGTATAAGCTATTTTATCTAAATACCCTTCAATTCGGGCTCGAATTTCAACTACGTGAGAACTTTGAGCGATTCCAACAAACTCAAAAACGGCAGGTACCGTTTTTGGTTCGACGATTTGAATACTTACATCTGTTGGCGGGGCTTGAAAATTCGTTGTTTTTTCTTTTTCGCAAGAACTTAAACATAAACTCGCTAAAAAGAAACAGAAGTAATCAAAAAAACAATTTTTTTTCAGCATTAAAATCTCTTTTAAACTTTTCTCTTTCGGATCGAACACTTTTAGGGAAATTTCATAACCAGAGTTTAGGGTTTAAATGCGAAAAACAAAAAAATTTAAAAAATACTCTAGTAATTTCCCAGCAAATAAATCCATATTTTTGTTGGTAAAAATAATTTCTATTTATGTAAGTAAATGGTTGGACAATGTCAATAAATTTTATATCTTTTCGACAAAATTTGTTTTTATCATGACACTATGAAATTGAATGATAGAGGCAAATCATTTCCCTCTTAAGTAAGGTTTATAATCAACCTTGTATGTAAACTTAAAAATTTTCGAAAAATGGATAACTTTGAAATCCATTAGTCGTTAAGAATTTTATCTAAAAGAGTGAATTAAAATATAAACACCAAGAGGAAGCATGAGAGTTCCAAAAAGCTTTCTTAAATAAACTGCAGGAATGTATTTTACTATGGTTCCCCCTATCAAACTTCCTATCACGCCAAATAAGGAAAAAAGAGCGATGACCTTCCAATTGACATGCATGCCCGAACGTTGAAGAAAAAAAGCTTGTTGAGAAAAAGCTGTTAATGCATTCAATGCAATGATCATTAAACTCGTTCCGATAGCTACATAGATAGATAAATTTAGGATGACTATCAAGATAGGAACAATAATAAATCCGCCCCCGACACCACTACAACCTGTCAATTGCCCAAGTAGAAAACCACTTAATAAACTCACCAACGTAGAATGGGAAGTATCTTTATTACTTTGAAACCACTTTTTATCTTTTAACATTATCCAAGCAACAATAAGCATAACCGACCCAAAAATGAATAATTGAACTCTCCCACTTATACTATGCGAAATGCAAGCACCAATATATGACCCTATTATTCCAGCTAATCCAAAAAAACCTACTGTACGCCAATGAACTTGTTGACGAATGGCATAAGGAATAGCTCCAACTAAGGCAATAACCCCAACAATTGCTAAGGATTCTGCAACCGCCAACTTATCGGGGCGATGCAAAAAAAGAATAAGAATAGGGACAGTAAAAATAGATCCTCCCGATCCAAGTAATCCTAAACTTACTCCCACAGCTAATGCACCAAAAAAAACTAATATCATTTTTCCCTGAATTTTGATTCATTTATATTGCATATCTTTATAACTTTAGTTATTTATATTCAAAGAACTAAAAATTAATTATGAGTAAACAAAAAATTATTTTACCTGAACAAGATGAAGATTTACTAGCTGAGTGCCAAGTTCAAACTTTTCGCTCAAGTGGAAGTGGAGGACAACATATTAATGTTACCAACAGCGCTGTCCGTTTGACCCATTTTCCGACAGGAATTGTTGTATCTAGTCAAACTTTTCGCAGTCAATATCGAAATAAGCAAAATTGTCTCGCTAAATTAAGACAGACCGTGGAGAAACTGAATTATCGTCAACCTAAACGCATTCCAACTAAAATTCCTAGAACAGTTAAAAACAAGAATGTGGTAAAAAAAGAACGCCATTCTCAAAAAAAAATCCTACGTAAACCTCCTCAATTTGACTAAATGATAATAGGCAAATGAAAACTGATTTAATTTTCCTTTACTTATCCTCTCTTCTTACCATTTAAGGGGGTATTTTATTAGGTGGGTATGATGGCGTGTTTTGGGCTGGCAGTGCTCAAGGGATTTATCACGGAATTTATCACGGAGCTCAAAAAAATCATGAAACAGCTCGTTGATCAAGGAAAAGCAGAAAGAGTGAAACAAACAAATATCGAACATGCTCTTAACGAATTAATGCCCTTCGATTATCCTAATTTCAAGTTTATAGACGAGTCGTGATAAAAACTTTTCCATGTTCATCAACTAGTACAGAGTTTTCAGCTTGAGCTACAATTCCATTTTTTTCTTCAATCAATGGACCGTATTCAGCAATCACTCCAAATCGTAATAGCTCCGCCAGTCCCGTTTCTACCTCTAATAGAGAGAATTGTGCGTCTAATAAATTGTGAATAGAAAAAGGAAGGCCATTAAACGTTTTTACTTTATTTAGAACTAAACGAGCTATGTCGGAGCGAACGGGTCTCCAGGAAGTAAAAGCAAATATAGTCGCTTTTCCTTCTTCATAAATTAATCCTTCCCCATCTGTTGCAAAAGGTTCTATCGCAAAAGTCATGCCTGGCTTAACAACCGCTTTAGAATGATTATCATAATTGGGTATTATAGGCGAAGTGTGAATTTTATGAGGCCCCAACCCATGCCCAGATAAATTTTTTACAGCTTTAAAACCATAAGAAGAAATGGTTTGATCAATCGTATAACCAATTTCCCGCACAGGTAATCCAACCTTAACTATTTGTTCGGCATTCAAAAGCGCTTCTTCTACAGCTTGGATAAGTTTTTGATATTTATCCGACAAATCAACTGTCACTGCGCAATCACCGATAGCTCCTTTATAACACACACCAACATCAAGTTTAATTACTTGATCAGAGAAAATGACGTCTTCACCCGGATAAATCAAATAATGTGCCGCCACATGGTTTAAAGCCATTTGAGGAGGAAAAGCAGGTTTAGCTCCCAATTCGAAAATTTTCGCTGAAATTTTGTACATTACGTCTTTATAGGAAGCTCCTTTTTTTATAAGGCTTTTTCCATACGCACGAACTTGACCTGCTAATTCTCCTGCGCGAATAAAATTTTGCTTGTAAATTTGCTGCATACTTAATTTTCTTGTCTAATTTCTGGTTTTTACAGATTCAAATATGCCGTCTCCTATCATTAGAAGATAATTAAATTCAACGGAAATTTGAAGATAAAATTTTATGGCAGATTAGCTTACAATTAAGAAAAAAGCAAAATTGCAAACTATCTACTTTGACTTATAAATGTTTTTTTATTTTAAATCGATTAAAAGAAATATCCTAATCGTAATTCAATTTCTTGCCGAAAAACAGGGAAATTGTCGACAAGTCGTTTTTTATATTCGAGCGATAAAACCATTTTTTCAGTCAGCATTTTGCCTACTTGAATGTCAAAAGGAACAAACCAAGTTCGATGTTTCCAATTATACCGAATTTTTGGGGCAAACGTAACAAACCAGTTATAAGGTAAATCAAAGTTGAATATAGGTTCAAGACAAGTTTGATTAATCGAACGACGTGATCTAGCTCCCCCTATATCAAAGTCTTGTCGCACGAGAAGTGCGCACCAGGCCCCGTTTATCCAATTTTTTAAATCATATTTAAACGAAAAAGTTGGAAGCATTTGATATTTGCCTGAACCTAAATTTTTCCCTTGCGCAGTCGGAAAACACAGCTTTAATCCAAAAGCAAATGTCCATTTCCCGTAAGTGGGAGTAATAAATAATGCTTGAAATGAAAGATCGGATAATCCCCTTTCGTGTTTTTTTGGAGAAAGAATTGTATAATGATATCCTACGAGTTTTTTGATGTGAATATCGGTATAAGGAAGATCAACGCGAGTAGATACAACCCAATGCTCATTCAAATTGAAAGGCTTATCTGCTCGCAAAGTAAATGTTTGCGCTCTGGAAAATTCGCTGATATCTTGATATTTACAACTTAAAACTAATCTCGGTAAAGGTTTTGTGAAATCTTGCCCATTATTAATTTCCCCCTTCTCTGATTCTGCGAAATTATAAACAGTCATTAATAAAGAAATTGCTAAAAAATAAAAAATACAATTGGTAAATTTCATGATAAAATGATAACCGTTATAAAATTTAAAGATGCTTATTTTATGTATTCGAATATAAAATGAGTAAAGAGCGATTAAGTAGCAATCTTTGAAAAAGAGAGATGTGCAAAAAGGCAAAACAGCCAAGACACATCTGATAAAATCATAACATTTTGCTGATTCATAAATAGAAAATGGTTAAACGGCATAAATTATAAAACTTAAAAACGTAACCAATTCATTAAAAAACTCATCTCTTGTTCAAATTGCAAAATAACTGATGTTATTATTTTAAATAATCTCATAACGATAAAAAATGCCGCTATTAAAAGATCAAGCTAGCAACGCTCGTAATCAATTTTGCCACATTAAAACCCACGACAATATAAAGAATTTTTATTAATAGAGTCAAAACAATTCACTCTAACAGCAAGCTAGAAAGTTCGAACAATTTATGTAACTCCTGGTTAGGTCATAAAACTCTTAGTAACAAAATCAAAAACAAACTTGGAAATAAATGAAGAAGTCAATTTTACATAAAGTTTATCTTCCTTTCACTAAATTTTTTTTATAGTTAGTCTTGCAAGGCTATCGAATTTAAAATATCTCTTCTAAAAGAACAAAAAAAATTAGTTCTTAAAATAATATAAAATTTATCCTAGTATAACAGAATATAATACAGAGAAGGAAAAACCCTGTTAAAATATAGTAAATATTCATATAATTTTACTCCTTATAAAAAAGAGTAAAAATTATGAAAATTTATCCTTATCTTACAAATCTAAATCCATTCAAATTTTTTCATCCTCTTTTTTTTACCTTTTTCTTCTAAGCTTTTAGGAAGCAGTTTTCACTTGTAATGTTTCGTCATTTTACCTCAAATTTAGTATTTTTATCTTAAAAAGGAATATGTATGCCTACCTCTCGATTGGCTGCCTGGGTCATGTGGATAGTCGCTTCGATCTTTTATGCCTATCAATATCTATTAAGAGTGATGCCTAACATTGTAATCGATGACATCATGCAACAATTTCAAATTGGAGCAGCCACAATCGGTCAATTTTCAGGTATCTATTACATCGGTTACTCTCTGATGCATCTTCCTCTTGGAATATTATTAGATCGCTATGGACCTAGAAAGATCATGAGCATTTGTATCTTATTGACAGTTATTGGGTTACTTCCTCTTATTTTCGCGACACATTGGATTTATCCAATTGCTGGGCGTGCTTTGATTGGAATGGGGTCTTCTGCAGCCATTCTTGGATTGTTCAAAATTATTCGTTTAAGCTTTAGCGAAGAAAAATTTCCTCGTATGCTTAGTATTTCTGTGATGATAGGATTATTAGGAGCAATTTATGGAGGAGGACCTGTCGGTTACTTGCGTGAAATATATGGATATCACGCAGTCGTTCAATTGTTTGCTTTAATCGGTATTGTTTTAATGGGAATTACTTTCTGGATGATTCCTAATGTGAAAAGTTCTCGACCAACCTCTATGATGAGTGAGATCAAAGTTGTTATTTTTAATAAACGCGTCATTTGGTGTTGTCTATTTGCAGGTCTAATGGTTGGACCTCTTGAAGGTTTTGCCGATGTTTGGGGACGCTCATTTTTAAAAGAAGTTTATCAATTTGACGGAACTTTAGCTGCCAGTTTACCTTCCATGATTTTTATAGGCATGTGTTTTGGAGCTCCAATTTTAAGTTTAATTGCCGAGAAAACAGGCAATTACTTAACAACTATTATTGGGGCTGGAATCATTATGACAATCAGCTTTTCTAGCTTGCTTATTTGGCATTTAAATACAAACTGGATGGGATTTAATTTTATTATTGTAGGCATTTGCTGCGCTTATCAAATTTTGGCTATTTACAAAGCCTCAACATATGTTTCTGAACAAGCCGCAGGTTTAACAACGGCAGTGGCCAATATGATCATTATGATCTTCGGATATACTTTTCATGCAATCATAGGTAGTATAATTAATGTATTTGGTGGCTCAAATAACGAACAAGCATTAATCTACGGAATTGCCGTTATTCCGATTGGATTAACTATAGGTATCCTGGGCTTTGTCATTTTATTCATGTCTGAGCAAGTTAAAACAGAGAAAGAACTTTTGCCAAGTTCTTAAATGACTCTTGTAAATCATTAATCATCCCTCGAAAGTTTTTCTCGAGGGGTGGTGTAGTCATAAAAAGTTAAGTTCGCTATTAACCCTAAAAATTAAAAATTATGAAGAAATTGGTCGAGGATTTCTTTCTTTAAAATCTCTTTGATGCCAGTAAGGGTAAACAGGTTGCTTTTCACTCGCCGCGTCTAATTTGGCAATTTGTTCTTTTGTTAGACTCCAATTGAGTACACCGAGATTTTGTTTTAACTGTTCCTCATTACGAGCTCCAACAACAACATTAACAACAGTGGGCCTTTGTAAAATCCAATTTAAGGCAATTTGTGGAATTGTTTTTCCTGTTTCTTTAGCTATTTGATCAATCGCATCAATGACATTGTATAAATATTCATCATCCACTGGAGGACCTCCAACAGATCCACCCTCATTTATACGTCCTTCAGCAGGTTTTTGCCCTCTTCGTATTTTCCCAGTTAACCGTCCCCATCCAAGCGGACTCCAAGCCATCAATCCTACTCCTTGATCTATTCCAAGAGGCATCAATTCTTCTTCGTAATCTCTTCCAATCAAAGAATAATATCCTTGATAGACAACATAGCGAGCTAAACCATATTTTTCAGAAGTTGCTAGTGATTTCATTAAATGCCAACCAGAAAAATTTGAACATCCAATATAACGAACTTTCCCACTTTGAATCAGATTGTCTAATGCCCCTAAGGTTTCTTCTGGTGGTGTTAAAGCATCAAAACCATGCATAAAATAAATATCAATATGATCTGTTTCTAGTCTTTTTAAACTAGCTTCACAAGCTTCAATAATGTGATAACGTGAAGATCCTAAATCATTTGCTTTATCGCCAACTTTAAAGGTCGCTTTAGTAGAAATTAAGACTTGATCACGCTTTCCTTTAAGTGCTTTACCTAAAATTTCTTCTGAAGCTCCCGCAGAATAAACATTGGCTGTATCAAATAAGGTAATCCCGGACTCTAAACATAAATTAATAAGACGAGTGGCTTCTTGAACATCTGTGTCTCCCCACTTCTTAAAAAATTCGTTAGTCCCTCCAAAAGTGGCAGTTCCAAAACTTAAGGCGGGAACTTTCAAACCCGAACGCCCAAGCTGTCTATATTCCATAAAATCTTCCTATCGTTAATTCAGTTGATACTCTGATAGCTCAAAATAGTGCCTTCCAAACAAAAATTTTATGCATAAAATATTTAGAAGTATTAAACAACATATTAAATAAAGATATTTAAAAAATATTTCTAGCATTGCTTTTCCTTCAATCAGTACAGGAATTTTTTTGTTTCTCTAAAAAATGCTGCTGCGATTTCTTTAAGAGCAATTTATGATTTTATTAATCACTTTCCTACAACATCTGGGGTGACCATCTCGATTCATTTTACACCTAAGGAAAAAATTTTTGCTTTAGACTATTACCAAAAAGCAGCAAATAGTTAACGGTTTGATTTTGTAAAGCATAATTCAATGTCAATGGGGATCCCTCAATTACCATATTAAATTTAAAAATTAAAACATGTAAGAAAATCTATATTGACTTCATCTTTATATGCAGAGCAAAGAACATGGAAAACTTCGAATAAACTTTTAATATAGGATTTGTTTTTCTAATCCTCATTTGTGCCGAATTTACAAACAAAATAATTTGTTTGTCATCTTCAGGAATAAAAGTTATTTAAATAGGTAAAATTTTTGTCCTATTTACTGCTTGTCCATTAAGGCTACAAAAACTCCTAAATAATCGACATAAGTCTTCTCTCCTTTCATAATTTTCGCTGATAAGCTTAGGCGAGCTTTTCCCATTCTTTGAAATGTTTTTAAAAAACTTTTCCATTTTGTTAAATCTGGCATTTCACATTCCGCCTCAAAGTTAGTTGAAACAGGTAACAGATAATTTACTTCACTTTTTGCAATCACGATTTGGACTGGTTGTACATAAATATCAGCTATATTTAGGTGTAATAAACTCCAACATGACAAAGTAGCCACGGCGTGCAAACTTCCCCCAAAAACCGTTTTCTTGTGATTTAGGTTATTTAATAAAGGAGCTTCTAATGTAATTTTTAATTTGGAAGCTTCCTTCACAGTAACCCCCATTGCTTTAGAAATAGGGATGTGTTTCCAAAGATACATTTCCAATTCATCTTTAGGTAAAATCATGAAAAACTCTTTTGTTCAAAGTAAATAAAATTTAGTAATTTTAACCCAAACTTGTTAAAATTAAATTTGTATTAACCAAAATTTAATTATTATGGAATTATCTTTAGCTTATTATAATCATCCCATTTTAAGAAAAAAAACGGAATGTGTGAATCATATCGATGATGCATTGAGACAATTAATCTATGATATGATAGAAACGATGCACACGATGAAAGGGATTGGCTTAGCAGCCCCTCAAGTTCATCACTCAATTTCATTATTTGTAACATGTGTTCCAGTTAAAAACAAAAATGGTTTATGGGAATCAGGGAAAGATCGTGTGTTTATTAACCCTCAAATTCTTAGCATGAGTGAAGAAACACAAACCTTTTCAGAGGGATGCTTGTCCATCCCCAATCTCCATATGAATGTGACAAGGCCTGCTAAAATTACGATTCAAGCTGTTGATTTAGAAGGTAATTTATTCGAAGAAATTTTCACAGGACTTCAAGCCACTAACTTTATGCATGAATATGATCATCTTAATGGAATCTTGATTATTGATTATTATAGTCTGGAAGAGCGAAAATCTTTAGAACAACTTTTTAGCACCTCTATCCAATCGGAGAAATACTAAATGAAGTGCTTGTGCCTTTGCTGTGGTGAAAATTTATATGAAAGCTGTTGTAAAATATTATATTAGGGAAAATTTGCGCAAAATGCGCTAATTTTGATGCGCTCTCGCTATGCAGCTTACGCCAACCATCTTGCCGATTATATCATTCAAACGACCCATCCTCAACATCCCCATTTTCGAATAGACAAACACTTATGGACTAAAGAAATTCTATTGTTTTGCCATCACACAAAATTTCGAAAACTTGAGATTTTAGACTTTTTAGATGAAAAAGAAGAAGCAACGGTTACTTTTATTGCTCATCTTCAACAAAAAGGTTTAGATGCTTCTTTTCAAGAAAAAAGCTGTTTTAAGAAAGTTAAAGAACAATGGCTATACTATAGCGGCTTTATTTCTCGCTAATTTCTTAAATTAAGCTTCTTTACTCTGATTTATAAAAGAAAAAAGACTCAGAAGTTAATCGACAACTAAGTGCAAAATCAACCATGTGTTTTCCCATTTCTTCTGCACTCTACGTAAATGGCAAACTTCCTTTTAATCCAGCTGTTTTAACAAGTCCCGGATAAATGAATGAGAAACGTAAATTGGTATGATAATAAGTCAAAGAGGAGAGGCGATCAAAAGCTTTCGCAATCGCAGCTTTTGATGCAGCATAGGCGCTGCCTTTAGGTGGTGCAAAAATAGCGTTAATTGAACTGGTGACAACAAAATTGCATTCTCCATTTTGTTAACATAACTTTTTCCAGCACTCTATCCATAGCAAAAACACCAAAATAGTTGACTTACATAAAAGTTTTATGATGTCGGAGATTAAATTGATCAAAATTTTTTTTTACAGCAGCTTTACCAGCTATCACAGCATGAGAAAAAATAACAAGTGGCAGAGATTCATGTTCCAAATTTTCTTAGAAGATTTTTGTATATGCTCTTTTAAAGACACATCACAAATGATAAGAATGAACAAATCATTTAAATCGTTTTTTAAACGATCAAGCTTTTTAGATGATCGAGCAATACCTATCACTAACTATCCTCGATTAATCAGCTTTTTAAAGATTGCTTCCCCTATTCCTGAAGAAGCTCCTGTGACAAATTCATCTTTTTCTTCGGATTCATTAATCTCTCTGAAAATATTTGAAACAAAGCAAAGTTTTTTAAACAAAACTTCGGATTTATTTATTTGGAAAGTTTATGCTATAGCTTTGTAAGCTACAAGAGCTGTTGCTGTTTCAATGATTTTTATTAGTTATTTACAAGGCTTCAACTTATTAATAACCAATAATCTGGGCTTCTGTTAAAAATTTTCCTAAATCTAATCTTAACAGCTCATCATTTCCACATAAATCAGCATCATGATCAGATTCTAAAGTTAATTTTACTTTTGACTTAGCTGATTTTGCTAAATCAAAAAGGTTCTGTATATATTCTGCGGGAATCATGGCATCATGCGTTGCTTCTATTAGCGCTAAACATCCTTTTACATGAGCAATTCTTTCATCGTTTGCATAACGAAAACAATTTTCCATCACAGGTTTGACCCAATCAGTTAAAAAATAGAAGAAAGAAGGGAGCTTACACAAAGTAATGAGCCTTAATTGTGCAAATGTTCCCATATTTATCGGCGCACGATCAACCAAGGTAGGAATAGAATGTTTAGAAGCAAGATGTAAAATTGGGCCTGCTCCCATGCAATGGCCATAACCTAGAATTTTATGATTGCTTAACTTTTTAACTTTTTTCAAATATTCATAAGCTGCTTCTACATTTTCATAAGATGCTTGTTCAGAAATTTTTCCTTCACTTCGACCTGTTTGTGAATAATTGAATACAAGCATGTTCATACCGTATCCAACTAAGAAAGTACCTATGGTTTTTCGTCTGAATTCAAATATATGGCCGCTTCCAGGAGCATAAATGACTGTCCCAGCATTTGCCTTATTTAATTCGCTTATAACATGTGTGGAATCTATCTGAGAACTATTTTTAGGAATGCCTAAAGCTACATAATCTCTTCCATTATGTTGTTTAAGGGTTAAATTTAATCTATCAACCAAATGAAGAAGATCTTGCTTATCTTGTGGAATCCAAAGAATTTCTTGAACTTGCTCTTGCGTTAATTGAAGGTTATCTTTTTGAGCTCCTTTATTAATTAAAACCTCCAAACAGGCACTACTGTTCAAATACATGGCAGAAATTTGATGCCCATCTGGCATTTTTAAACTTAACTCTTTCCCACCTAAGGATTGCAAAATCAGCCGTGAATTTTCAACTCTAGCGGCGCTACATTTTTTTTTAAATGAGTGCGTAGAAGAAAAGATTACTGTCCGCGCCGCTACAAAAAATAAGGCATAGGCCAACGCATCAATTGCTACAGATTTTAATTTATCTTTAATCCAAATTATTGTTCGTCCTAAATATCCCAGTCCAGTTTTTCCTGAAAATGTTTTATCTAAACAGAAATAACTCCTTGAAACGAAAACAGGATTTAACATTTTTTAATGATACCGTTTATTAGGTTATATGCTATTTAATAAAAATCTTTGACATGCCGTTTGCAAACGAGAGGCACGTTGATGCTGCATCACCCGATTCATAGCTAAAATGGCCGGTGCTAAAACGATTGACATGATTTTTTTTCTCTGAGATTCGCTTATAGCCTGTTTTTTTAAAACTGTTTTTTTTAAATACTGCAGAGCTAAAGCCGCTGCTCCTCTATCCACGCAGCTTTTGCAAGCTTCGTTAACGCTATCAGGGTAAAATCTCAAGCAAATTGCTTCAATAATTTCCATATAAGCAAGTTCAATAAAATCTAGACGTTCCTGATGCGAAAGTTCCACTTGGTTAAAAAAATAAAGTTGATGCACATGATCTAAAATTTGCTGACAATCGTGTTTCCAATCTAATTTTAATGCCCAAGACCAAAAATAATTTTTCCCCTCGAACATTTCAATCATAAACTGTTCTTTAAATTGTGTCGCATTTGAGATTAATCTGAATTTTTTACTTTGCCAATAAAAGTCCGAATCTTTAGACAATGTGATCACGTATAGATGATTGGGATATTTCTGTTCTAATTCTTCAATAGCTTGAGATCTAATCCCTTCTGACCCCTTTCTCTGCATGAGATTAAAGTAGATATGCTTTTTTTCTTGCCTTTGATAACTTTCCAGAAAACCAATAAATTCTTTAACAACTTTTGCTTTAACTAAGACTCCTGATAAATCACGTTTACAATCTTTTGTAACAGTAGGCGTACGAATCATTTTTATTTTTTTAGGAATTCCATTTTTTTCGATAGAATAATGATATAAAATGGAAGGGATGTCGCCTAAATAATGGGGATCATAAAGACGCAATGACTCCTCTACCCCCGTATATCTTGGATGATTACTTAGATCTTTATGAAATAGATCAATAACGTTAGGCAATTCTGCAGTCTTTGCAGACAACAACTTTGCGTTTGAAAAATTATCTAGTTCTTGTTCAACGAAATAAATCATTTCTGGAAGCAATTTAGGGCCTGTATAAAGCCATTCGCATAATTGGTCTATCCATTGAAAACTAGGGTTATTTAGAATTTCTTGTGAAGTTAAGCTTTTTCTCTCTTTCATTAAATCTCTGAGATGCATCAACATCGTCTGATGAAATTGACGTTTATCATTTTCTGTTTTTAATGGAGGAGCATTTAAAATTAAATTCACCAAATTTAAAGTTTTTTTAGCGAATGATGAAACAGTATGGGGTTCTAATTCTGCGTAATTTTGTATGTCGTGAATGCAATCGATTTGTTCCTTTACAAATTGCTTAAGTTGGGAAAAATAAGTATCAAATATGTCAGATTCAAATAAGTAATGACAGTCGCTAAAATGTAAGTGAATAGCATGCAAACCTAGTCTGCGGCTAATAATAAATATTCCATCTAAAATTAAAAAAAGAGGAAGTGCGACAACTGCAACAAGTTTTGCTAAAGCAAAAGTTGTTCTTAATCCATGTAGACCTATTTTATAAAAACAATTGCCCTGTGGATTATTTTTGAAGGATTTTTGTTGATAAGAAATCTCTTTCAAAACAAAAGAAGCTACTGGACTACGATTATAAATCAAATGCATGTAAAACCCTTCAAAAATAAATTATTATTAATAAATAATTAATATAAATCAAACAAATTTACATTTATTTACAATAAAAATTAAAAACAATAAATTTATATAAAAATTTAATAATTAATTAATTTATTTTAATTTTTATAAAAGATATTAAAGCTGGCTGTGTAGAATGCCTTAATATCAAAGAAAAAGTGATAAGGATTATCGATGAGAAACTAAAAGCGGTAATTGCCCTTTTACAACTTTGTCTAGCATTTCATCCAAACGATTAACTGCAAAAGACAGATTAAGAGTAGCAATATCATATTTTTCAGCGCCTTGCACAACTGCTTTTATGCACCATTTTCTAATAAAATATTCTTTCGACCCTTTTGAAGCTACAAATTCCTTAGCACCGGGAACCAAAGTGTTTGGATAAACTTTGATTTTGCCATTTTCTTCTACTTTAACTAATCTGGAAGGACTCTTCACATTTTTTTGATGAGTGTCTTCTAGCCAATGGGTAGCTAAATTACTACCAGCACGTTTATAAAGAATGGACATAATGCTTGGTAGTTGTTTGAATGCTTCTTGTTCAGTTCTTCGGCTATCATCTTCGGAAATAATAAATCCCTCTGCATCATCTGTATGAGAAAGTAAATAACTGAAAGATGCATCGATATTGTGATTGTTAAATTTTAATATACTTCTGGTATTATTAATTTGGCTGCCTTGAAAGCCAATGTCAACAAAAGTGCATTGATCTCCATCACGAATTCCCAACTGATTTAAATATTTATGAAAGGTTTCTTTATTTTCTGCTGTTCTATTTGATTCTGTCACTACTGCTCTTGACAAATAGGCCAGAACAATTTTTTCCTCACCAACTAAATTAGGATATTTTTGTTGATAGTCGGGTCTTTGCATTAGTTTTAACGCAATTTCGTAAGGAGCAATTCCATCTCGTGCGCAAAATACAAGTTTACGGTTATCTTTATTTGCTTTTTCTAATAAATATTCTGTCCATGCTAAAGCAACAGGCCCATAAAATTCACTACTACGAGCATAATAAGCCATGATATCTCTAAGAAATTCTTCATATTGTTCAGAAGTGAGGCGAAAATTATGTTTTTTTTCTTTTTCTCTGATACAATTTACAATTTGGAGACGTAATTCGGCTCTTTGACTTGAAGTCAAAAGAGCAAGATCGGCTGCAACCAATTGATTTGCATTTTTTAATTGATAAATACGATAAGGAAGAATAAACAGACTAAATAAGCCCGTTGCAATAGTAGTAATAGCGAAAGCAACAATAAGGAGAGCTTTTTTTGCTACATTGACAATAGGAGCTGTTTTGCGAATCCATTTATTCGATTCATCTGTAATTTTAACACCCGGTGTTTGGTAATGGGCAGCTAGCGTATTCCATGTCAAATAAGTCGAAGAAAAAAGAGTCCTGAGATTCATTTATTCCATCCTAAAATTTAATATTCAAAAATATTTGTTTTTATTGTTTTATTATTAATAATTCACATAAAATAACTATTTTATATAATTTCAACTTATTTTACAATAAAACTTTAAAAACAATAAATAAAATAGTTCAATTATCGCTTGTTCATACGATTGCATTGAACAGCATTTGTTAAAAGATTAAAAAATTATAATCAATTAAAATTTTTACAGAAAGAATAAGTTAAAGTTTTTTAAAACTTTTCTAAGGTCAACGAATATTCAAATTTGCGTTACCAATCTACTTTCCACTTATCCTCCCCCATCCCTCCATCATCTGCTATCGGAGAATTGCACACTACTTTGAATCTTATTAGCAATGAAGCTTTAAATTCTCTTTAAAATATTTAAATGGAAAATGTAATAATTTCTTACCCCCCTTTAAGCCTTATTTACAACAAATTAAATCTATTGTGCAAAAATATTCTGATCTAAAAAAACAAATCGAAACTTTACTGACGCATGAATTTAAAACTACTCAAGAGTAATTTGTCGATATGTAAAGAGGGTTGATTTATTATCGCATTAAATAAATGAAATAACCGCACTTTATTATCTGTTATACAGGGTGGCCACCATTTTAATTCTAATATTTTGCAAACTAGGATAAAACTTTTAATAGAGCCATGTATCCCCTTTGCAAGCTGACTGCACAACTGTTGGAAGAGCTCAAAGCATAGCAGCCATATGGGTCATATGTCGAGGGTATCATGGATTGAATGAAAAAGTAGACTACGTGTAAATAAAGCGTTTAATTGAGCTATATAAAAACATACGCCCAGCTAAAGAAGGAATATGAAAAAAACCTGAAGGAGATATACTAGTGCTTAAAACAAAAGAAATTTTGGCACAAATGATCGTAACTTTGTTCAATTTTTGAGAAAATTGAAGATGATTTGGTGAATTTTTTTCATTGATGTTTTTGTTATTAAAAACCTAATAAAAATTTATAGATTTCTATAAAGCCATACAAAATGATTCTTCCTGCGGTATTTTTATCTCTTTCTTAACTTTTCGTTGATTTAATAAAATTCACAAATTTTTTAAAATCTATTTAACTAGAATATTATTCTAAAAACTTAGCAAATTTATCTTTGCTTTTCTTTAAAAAGTTTTACCTATAAATATAATTGGTTTTAATGCAGTTCAAAACTTGCGTTTATTTTCAGTTAGGTTGAAAGTTTCGTAAGGCGTATTGGCTTGAGAAATTTTTTTTCCAATATGCCACATATCCAAACAACAAAAAGCTATAGCTTAGGTCCCCTAATATTTGATTTCTTAAAAAAGGAATACCGGCTAAGTAGCAAGTACTTAACCCTGCTAATGTTTTTGGATATAAAGAACCCATTGTCCAAACTCCGAAATTTGTGATCAAAAAGAAAAGGAAGGAAGTTAGTAAACTAATGAAGAAGAGATATCGTAAAGGCATTTTTTCCTTAAGTTTTTGCCCTATAAAAATCACCAAGCAAAAGCTAAAATAAACAAACGGTAATGTAGAATAAAACCCTATAACGAGATCACTAAAAAGAAGCGTCGAAAAGAGTAAAAATAAGGTCAATGAACGATTTTGATAGTGGTAAACGCTAAAAAGGATAATAGCATTAAGGGGCGTAAAACAAGGGGGATGCGGCATTACACGCGTAGCAATACCAAAAAAAATTAATCCAAAAATTGTTAAAAAGCGAGACATATCCATATAAACTCTGTTGCATCTAATAATCAAAAAATATTGAGGAAATGACCAGATTTTGTCAATCATCCAAAGCTACAACTCATAAAAAATATAATTTTTCACTAAGATTAAAAATTATATTTTAGTTTCTATCAGCCAAGGAATTCATTTGTTCTTTTTTGACGAATTTTTCATGGGTTCTTTTTACTTATTAATTATTGTTATTGTCAATTTATTGAATTTTTTTGAAAATTTTAAAAAGTAGTAAAAAAAGGTGGAAAGCATACTGAAGCATTGACTTCATTTACCAACTGCACACCTAGAAACTATTCTTATTTCAAATGACAAAATTTTATATTTGATAAATAAGAATTTATTTCTTGAATGTTTGGCGAAGTTTGAAGTTTTTAGGTAATTTTTTGAGATTTTTCGATGAGCTGCCCATAACTTTTGAATAGGCTTAAGCTCTTTTTTCATCAAAATTTATAAGTTCAAAAACCGTTCCTCGATTTTCAAACTGATTTTCGATAGCTACTGTGAGACCTTTGAATTGTATCACTTAAGAATTGCGCGTTAATAAAAATGTATATCATGCTAAACTCTCATTCGGTTATTCATGAACCCTTTTGGAAAATTGCCTCTAATTTTTCTTCAATTTATTGATAGACTAACCAATTCTAGGAGTAATTTTTTAAGGTTGTCTTATTGCGACAAATTAAGAATAATAATAAATGACTGCTTTGGCTTTCATATGAGCAACCATTTTTTGTCCTTTTTTAACCTGAAGTGCATAGCTTTTCTGCATTTTGTAAACTTAAAAATATTTTTTGCCCAAGCCAAAATTTTTATTATTTGCATCTACTTAATTCAACAATTTTAACTGACAAATGAGCTTTATTGTGAAAACTAAACTTTTATAAAATTTATTAATACTAACAAAAAAAACTTTCAATATATCTAAAACTTGATTAATATTCATAACAAAATAATTAATTTTAGATTAGTTTTGTTAAAAATGATATTGATTTGATTAAAAAATATTTTTAATTGATTTGCCATAAATTTATTTTTAAAATATAATATTAATTAGATAGAATTATCCTTTATAGGAAAAATCATTATCAATTTAACAATTAAAATTTGATAAATATTTAAAATAAAATTAATTGATAAACACTCAAATTTATAAAAACTTTTAACCAACAAAGAAAATAAGATGAAAATAGAAAAAGTATTAAGTTGTGCTGAAGAGTATTTAAGTATGGGATCCGGCGCTCCTATAATAGGGATCATTCCTGGAATCGTCAAGGTTGGAATGGGAGGAACTCAATGTTTATCAGGACTTGCTTGTACAATTATTTTTTCAACTGCCACAATTTTCGATTCTAATTACACACCTTTGAGGAATCGATCAGCAAGCCATATTATTCACGGCGCCGCTAATATCATTGCTGGAATAATAGAAGCTATTCCTTTTGTAGGTTTTGTTGGGTTTGTTGTTAGAATAGTCAAAAGTAAAGTAGGGGGAAAAAAAGTAGATGGGATGAAAACTATTTATAATATGAGAAGAGCGGCAGCAACCGCAAACCCAACCTATCAGGCAATTTGGAATCAGCGATTTAAAAATGATCCTAATAACTATGCCCTTGAATCCCCTAAAAACTATGTTCTTGTATCCCCTAACAATTTCAAATTCATAGGTTATAAAGCATTACAAAATGACTCGGACACTTATTACCAAGAAGAAGGGGCTTATTATCGCTCTCTTAATTTTCCAAAAGAGGTAATCGATCCTGATACTATCGTTTATGTTTCGAACAAAGAACAATTTAAAAAAAACCATGCAAATGCGAGGTTTTTTGATGCTCCTTGGGGTCCTGTTCTAATGATTTAAGAATTCCTTGATTATCTATATTATAAAATTTTCTCTATTTTTTTAATATCTCTTGAATCAATTTGATGGCCATCGTCATTATTAGATGGCACTTTTATCCGTAGCTAAAGGGAAAAGGTAGAGATGCTATATTGCGCAATTAGCATTAAAAAATACTTGCTTGGCCTATTGAGTTATCCTTTTATCAAGTAATTTTTTGCGTAGACTAACCCATCAATCCGGAAGAAGTAAATTTAAACCATATTTGCCTTTCTAAGCGTGATCATGAGATTAAGAAAGTACTAAGGAACTTATTGTTCTTACTTTTGTTTAAAATAAACTTTAAAAAATCGACGCAATAAATGAATTATTACACCGGCGAATGGTTAATTAGGCTTATAATCAAATATTTTATTGCGGTAGAATTTCGTAAGACTTTTGTCAGCATCGCGTCACAAATAAACTGTTTTGTAATCCTCTAAAGCAGAAAGCATGTTTAGCATTATCATTAAGTAATTCCTCATCGAATTGAATTGGTTTAGCAAGGATTCGTTCCAACTCTTGAACTACACTTTTAAGCCGTCTTCTCGCCAACGCCTTAATATTAATCGTTTTGTTTGAATCAATGATCTGTCTGACATAATTTTTCCTTTATTGTTTGCACAATATTTTCCATAAATTCTTTACTTGTGTCAAATTCAGGATAGTAAGTAATGTCCTTATGAACTTTAAAATACTGGGCTCTAGCCGTTACATGCATTCGATTCCCTCTTAATTTTTCTCGTTCTTCAAGTATTGGCAGTGGTGTTTTAATCCCGATCCATAGCACTTTATAATCTTTTAATACTTCTCGCCATATATTGACAGCAGTGCTATCAAATGCTACATCATCGATAATAATAAAATGCTTCATCTTAGCAAGCGTGAGGACAATTTCTTTAAGGATTTGACTCAATTTTTTGTGCAAAAGGCCCCATCTGAATGTCATAGACAGGATGGCTTGTTTCATCAATAGATGATTTCCAACTAAACCCTTGAGGAGCTTTACCTCCTTCCCAGTTATTCAGTTTATTCGGCATCATGCCTATGACTCTATCAATACCTATATGAAGAAATGGCTGATACAACGCTTCTTGTAAAGCTTGCACTAGAGTAGTTTTACCAGAGCTAGAAGTTCCATTAATATAAATGATTTGAAAAATTTCTTTGGGCTTCATACATACAAAACATTTCTAAAAAATTTAAAGTTCCGGTGAATGATGATCTCATTTTTTTACGCAGAAAAAAATTACCTAAAAAAATCGTTTTTTGAGAAATTTAATTTTTAACTCTTATCAGAAATCCATGCTAAGCTTAATATTCAGACTAAGTTAAATCACATGAGTTTAAACAGCTATATTAAAGTTGTTTTAAAAAACTTTATAAAACCTTAATAATCAATAAATAAAATCTGTTCTGATTGTAATTATATTTAAGGAGATTTATGAACAATTTTTTATATTATGGAACATGTCCTGACCAGTACCAAATGCATTATGCTAATTTCCAAGCACCTTTTAGAAAAGGAAAAGAAATTTCAACTCAACTGCCAAAAAATATTGCAGTGATTCGAGCGGTGGCAGTCGCAGTTTTTGCATCTTTAGCAGCTTTAAAACTCAGCGCTACAATTTTCTGTTGGCCTATCATGATAGCAGGATTAGCCTTTGCTGGATGGACAATCTATACCCACCTTTTGTCCAAAGATCCTTTAATGGAGGCTTTTTACAAAATTTTAGGAGGAAAAGATAGATTTGAAGCATTGCCAAAAATTAACCTTGCACAAGCCCCGAATGAAAAAATTTGTGAGGCTATTAAAAAGATTGATTGGGATAATTTAAATCATTCAGTCGCTAGAACAAGGGCTTTAGATGGTCGAAATGTTGTCATTATCAAAGGTCTTAACCGTAATAATGGTGTCCTTTTTCCTAACTGTCAAACTAAAAGTGTCTTAGCCTTTGTAGAGAAAATTAATCCACGAGATATTCCTAGAGCTATATCAAATTTACCAGAAATTGCTGATACAATTATGCATGCCATTTTTACTCCTCATGAAGGAAATACATTTAGCAGCTTTCTTTATTCTAGTATCTCTGATAGAGGGAATGGGCACGATAACTATAATTGTAATATGTATTCTTCTATTTCAAGTGATATAGCTAATGAGCTATATACGCAGTTGAATACAGTTGAGATACAATAGTATTTAACTACAATTAAGAGATTTCTTCAGCCTTGTTATTATTATAGCAAGGCTTATTTCTCTCTTATGCCCACGCGCTCAATTGGATTTAAAAATTTATCCGGGGTTCCAAGTATCATCATAGCCTTCTAAAATTTTCACAAAGGCCAAATATCAAGTTTCGTAAACAAAGACTCTGTACACAAAGATAAATGCCTATTAACAATAAGGACTTTAAAGATTGACAATGAAGTAGTTTCTAACGTTGAAAAAAGTATTTTGCTTAATGTAAAGGAAGCTACTTTTGGGAATCTTTGTCAAAATGCGCAGCTGGTTCTTTTTTTAAGAAACTTTTCGAATACTTCACCAATTTTTGTCGACCTTATTAATACTGACTCTGGAAAACTGTGGACCTGGGATCAAATATCAAAGGAAATATGGAAAGTTTCCTCAGTTAATATCACATTAATGGGTTACTTGAAAAGTGGTCGTCGTGATACGACTCTTTTACACGTCGTGACCTTGCCCCCTGATTCCATCCAGAGTTAAATAGAGATTCAAGCAATTAATTTCTTGTTATTTTCACTTAAACTTCTAATAAATTGTTTTGGGCTTAGACCCTTTAAACTTGTATGAGGACGATACTCATTATAGTCTCGCGCCACTTTTCAATCGTGCTACGAGCATCTTTAACATTTAAAAACCAATTTTCATTTAAGCATTCATCACGAAGCTTTCCATTGAAACTCTCAATGTAACCATTTTGCATTGGCTTACCAGGTTGAATAGACTTCCAGCTAATTTTGTTATCCCATGACCACTTCAAAATAGCATTACTCGTAAATTCCGTCCCATTATCGCTTAATATGCATGCTGGCCTCCTGTAGTGCTCCCCAAATAAACCGGACCATCTGGCTTGCTTCTCTAAGATATAGGAGTAAGACTAGATTTATGACTAATTGTAAATTAATTRCATCAGTAGAAAGAAGAAGACGATGGTCCTTAGAAGAAAAAAAACAGATTATTGAAAAAACATATCAAGAAGGTCAATCTGTTTCCCAAATAGCAAGAAGATATGATATAACACCAAGTCAACTTTTTGCATGGAGAAGGCAAATGGAACAAGGAGCAC
>NZ_BASL01000663.1:0-36605 GCF_000648255.1 Candidatus Protochlamydia sp. R18
CTGATCGGCAGACCATGCGCATCCACGGCAAGATGCAATTTTGTATTGAGCCCCCTTTTGTATAACTCATGCTCTGATTACCTCCTTTAGCTCCCGCTGCATGAGGATGCACTTGACAATGCGAAGCATCTATCACAAGCCATTCATAATCTGGATCGTCAATCAGCACCTCAAGCAACCTTTCCCAGACTCTTTGATTGCGCCATCGGATAAATCGCCGATGAGTATTGCTCCAACCACCGTAATCTGGAGGCAAATCCCTCCATGGAGCTCCCGTTCTTAATATCCAAAATACTGCATTGATAAAAGTCCTATTATCTCTTGCTATACCACCCCAAGCCCCTCTTTTTCCTGGCAAATGAGGTTCCAGTAAATTCCAAACTCTGTCGGATATATCATGTCTTCTGTGCGCTTCCATAAGATGCTCCATTGATGAGCGTAGAAGAGTAGCACATTTAAGCATTTATTTTATTTCTCGTGACTACACTATCTAGGGAAAATCTAAAAAATTTACTTCGTTATTTGAAGCAATCAATTGATTGTTCATTCTTAGCATGTGCGCAACAAAGTCTGTAATTTTTATTTATTTCACTATACCAAGGCCAATATCCAATTTGCTGTTTCTTATCAAGTCTTTACGCACTTACCTGATAATTGCCTAATCATACTTTTTAGGTTGTTCATTTTACCACGATAATGTTTCAATTGTTACATTTAGTAATGTCTTTTTAATATATCCTAAGTAGTACATTAACAATATGAAACAAACTATATATTCAGTTATCAACTTTTTTTGGTAGGCCTAAACAGCTGATGATAAAAAAGGCAATGAAGTAAGATAATTCTTTTTTTTAGAATGATGATCTATGAAGTGTCCCGATTGTGGTTGTCAAGTGATTGTTAAAAATGGACGGAGAAAAAATGATAAGCAAAATCGCAAATGTTTAAGCCGCAATAGGCAATTTGTTGAGGTGTCGAAAAATAGAATGATTTCTGAAAAGACAGAGAAAAAATTCATAAAGCCTTGCTGAAAAGAGTTTCTCTTGAAGGAATTTGCCGCATATTTGAAGTCAGTATGCTTTGGATTTTAGACTTTATAAAGCAAGTATTTGAAAATCTGCTTGATCATTTAAATGCTGTCATATTAGAGGAAATTGAAGAATTAGAGATTGGGGCTTTAGAGCTAGATGAACTTCACAGCTTTGTTGATTGAAAAGCAAACGAACAATGGCTTTGGCTGATAAAGCATAGAAAAACAAGATTTTGGCTTTTCATGTAGGAAAACAGGATAAGAAATCGACCATGGCTCTTCTTGCAAAACTACCAGAAAATTTAAAAAAAAAGCTGAATTTTACACAGATAAATTCAATGTTTACTTCGAAGTCTTATCCTTTTTAGCCAGCATAAGCCATGTAGCAAACAAGTCAGAGAAGACAAATGACATTGAAAGATTTAAGGCTTGTTAGAAAAACACTACTATTTTCTAAAAAACTTACAAATCATATTGGAATCATTAAAGCATTTTATCTTTGATAATAATAATTGCTTACTTTCATCTCCTGTTTAGGGCTCCCTTCATTTCTATATGAATAAATTTCTAATTTTTTTTTATCAATAAATATTGAGATAAATTTAAAATTAAATTTTATTAGATTAATTTTTAAATAAAATAAAAATAAATATTTAAAATAATTTAGTTATTTGTTAATTTTATTGTAAATTGTTTTTGCAAAAAAATTAATTTAATAATTAAAATTTTAGGTTTTTTATGAATGATCCCAATCCATTTCCTAAGCCTATTAGTTCTTCTCAAAGTTTTGTTTCTGAAAATAATTTTGAGTCAAAAGAATCAAACAAAGAACATCCAGTTGGAGGGCGGTCATACCAGACATTAACAGCCACCAATTCTAATGAAACTAATCCAGTTGAGCTAACGGCTACTAAAGCAATCAATGTAGTTAAAGATTCAAGTAAAACATCTTTTCGTTCGCAAACAACTTCAAGCATTCGTGTTGGAAGTCCAGATACTCGTTCACCTATTGAAAGCATAGATAGACGGATTGAACAAATAGAAATAAATACTTTTGGCATTCAGGAATCTCAATCTAATCAATTTTCACATTTTATCGATCTACCGCTAGCAAATAAACGAACAAGAAAATCAAATGAAGGTAAGTCTGAATTTGAACAACAAAAAAAATCAGTAAAAACGAGTTCAGATGCGGAAGAGGATCAGCAAGTTAAACTATCGTTAAAACAAATCGTTTCAAATTCAACTGATTTAGAAATTTTAGAAAATTTGTGTGAAAGAGCAGCTAAACATTTTAATATCTCAAATGAAGAGTTACAAATGTTTATTTTAGCCAAAGGAGATTTAAATGCAGCTCATTTACTGGCTGTTTGTAATGAGCGTTTAAATGCAAGATTTAGGGAAGCCGTTCCAATTACAAAACAAGAAATTAATGATGCACATTCCCTATTATTTTCTCCCTTACTTTCTCATTTAAGTGAACAAGAAGCAACCCTGCCTATAAATGTTATTAATCCAGCTCCTGCTTTTGTATGTAAAAGTTTATTAAATTGCTTGCAATCTATTGAAAATAGAGGGGGATATACCTTTTCAATAGAGGAAGTAAAAGAGTTTAGTTTGAGTGAACCAAAACCTGAAGGAGGTGTAAAAGCCATTATAGATAATAACACAGAAGAAGGAATACCGGCTTTTTTAGAAATACTAAGGGGTATGGGAGAAAATGGGGTTAGTGTTGCCGTTGCTTATGAAAAATATGTAGATGATAAGGTTCAGTATCGAACGCAGCTCCAAAAATTTCCTATCATTGAATCATCTCAGCTTTTTGGAGGTGGCAATGTAAATGAAGTTTATACTTTAACGGACGAAGGAAAACCTCAATGGATATTTAAACCAAAATATAATTTTAATAATAATCCTACAATAAGCAAGAATGAACAAATGGCATCATGCATAAATTATCACAACCAATTTCGAATCCCCTTGACAGTATTAATCGATCTGGGAGAAGGAGCTGTAGGATCAGCACAATTGTTTGTCCCTGATTGTGTAAAATATGGAAATGTACAAGAAAACGAAAATTTTGGGTTAGATCATATTCATTTACTAGATTTACAAAAAATGGTTATTTTAGACCTTTTAATTGGAAATACAGATCGCAACGAGGGTAATTTGCTTTTCCAGCGGAAAGGCGATTTTTACCGTCTTTTTGCAATTGACCATGATCAATGCTTTGCATCCTCACTTAGTCGACCTTTATTTCTTTGTTATGACAATCTACCTCAATTAAAAAGCAGTTTTTTACCTGGAATAGCAGATTTAATATCTTCAGAAGCAGAAAAAATATATGAGCAGAAAATGAAATCTTTAAATGCATATGAAGAGGGCCCATACTTTGAAGAGCAAGAGGAAATAGAAGGTGAAAACGAGCAGGAAATAGAAGATGAAAACGAGCAGGAAATGGTTCCTTGTCATGCAATAGAATGGATGAAGTTTGTAATAAAAGAATCCCGTTTGGCTTTAGAAAATGGCGAAACTCCTATCCAACTTATTCGAACTATTAAGAGCGAATGGCAAAATAGGCTTAACTTTTATTAAAATATCGAATAAAATAAAATTTGAATAATTAAAGGAGAAAACTTTATGTTTGTTTTAGTAAATCCTAGTTACAGACCGGTAGCCAAGTTAATTCCTGACCAGGAGATTGAAATTTTAGATCCAAAAATGAAAGAGCGGCTAGAATTATCAGGTATTACAGTGGATAAATCTTTTAAAAATAAATATCAAACTGATTGGCAGGTTTATCCAAAAGATGGCAAAGCTGTTTTTGCAAAAGCGTTTAAATTATTTTATTTCGTGCATGGCCTGCAGCAACAAAACTATCGGTGGGAAGGGCCTGAGGCTCTCGAAAGACTAGAGTTAGAAAAACTCGATTCAAAAAAATTGGCTCTACATATCATCGATATTCATATGAAAACTCAAAGATCAAAAGATAAAATTTATGATTTAAGGGAGGCCCATCTTAAAAATTGCGAGCTGACCTATGATTAAGTAAATAAAAATTAATTGAATCTAGTCTCAATTTTTTTTAATTATTTATAAAAATGAGAAAAGTAGAGCTTTTCGAGGCCCTACTTGAATCAGTATTACAGGAATGCGGCAAAATTCTCTAAATAAACTTTAATTTTGACCTCATCAAGTAGATTAATGATGATATTTTTATGTTCTCCTATTACCATTTTTTCTATTCAATCATTTATGCCTTGTTTAAAGCCTATGTCAAATATGGATTTTCTTTATTTCTTTTTTGAACTCTAGGGGTAGTGCTAAATAGGTAAGGCTCCCAATTGTCTATTATAATCACAAATAAAATATTTTATTAACTCAATGTGATTAGTTAGCTTTTTAGAAAATGAAAGTGTTTTCTTTACAAATCTTGCACACCTATGTCTTAAGAGTAAAATTAAATTTTTCAATGTCGCTTGTCTCACTAGATTGCTTGCTAACTGCTTGATGCTGGATCCAAGGAACGGTTTCATAATAAACATTAAATTTATCAGTGAAATAGAGGGCTTTTTTTTAATGATTCGGGTCATTTTGCAAAAAGAAGCTCAGCGGTTTTTTTATCTAGAGGACCCACTTGCCTAGCGAGCACTTGGCGACTTTTTTTATGTAAGACGAGCCATAACTATTGATCATTTTTCTTGTTTCCTACAAAACTCATCGCTCATTTCCTTCAAGTGTAGCCACTTCCAACTCGTCTTTCTCATGACAAGTGACTTGTACATTTAAATCCTCAGGCAAAACATTGATCATGAAATTAATAAAATCTAGCAGCCATGATGGCATCCTTACATCAAAAATTCTACAAATTCCATGAAGAGACACCCTTTTTAGAAGAGCTTTTCTGACAAGTTCCTTTGTTTGTTCGTTAATGATTTTAGCTTCATTGTTTTCGCTCCACTGTTTGCCACACTCTAAACAGCGAAAATTTTGCTTTTCATGTCTTGTATAACTATTCTTTTTTAACAAATCTGAGCCGCAGTGCGTCCATCTCATTGCTCTTCTCCGCTTGAATTAGAATAATTAATCTATCAAATTAGATCAGTTTATTGAAATAGCCTTACCTATTTTTAGCACTACCAAATATGCACACATAAGTGCACAATTAAATGCAACTAACTATACATTAGATATGCGTCTCAAAACTTCTTATTTTTATATCAACAATTTTTAAGTATTTGCTATTATTAACAATTAAATAGTCCTAAACATGTCATGCCAACTAAAAATTTTTATTTGATTTTTCTAATGTAAATGGCTTTCTTATAAGGTTTTCATCATGCAGAGATCTAAAACAACACTAACATGCCCAAGTTGCAGCTCGACGATAATCAAAAAAAATGGCCATATTCATAACGGAAAGTAGAATCATCCATCTCTTAACTTTAGACGCTAGTTTGTCTTAGATTCTCAAAATAAAATGATTAATGAAGAGAGTCGTTAAGTAACATGTAAATTTGAATTTAAAATACTATATTTCTGTAAATGAAATGATGCGGCCAACAAATGAAGTGTGTGTTAGTGTTTAAATTAATTTTTTAAATGAATAACTATTTTAACAAAACTCTATGACATCTGAATGTTTACTTTGTCAAAGCCCTGTTAACCTTGTCTTCTATAAAGATGGAGAAAAAACATTTTGCTGCGCAGGGTGTCAAACTGTGCATCAAATTCTTGCCATTCAACAAGCATTAAATAATGTTAGTGAACATCCTTTGTTTAAGCAAGCTTTGAAATCAGGTTTGATCGCCAATCCACGCCTTTTGGAAGAAATTAATAGTCAGAAAATAGGAGAGAAAGAGACACTTGAAAAGCTACATTTAGAAATTCACGATATGTGGTGTCCATCTTGTGCAGAAGTTATCAAGCTGACTCTTTTGAAAGAATGGGGGATTACTTATTGCTACGTTGATTATACAACAGATTTGGCTACGATCGAATATGCTCCTGTTCATGTCACAAAAGAAAGAATTTTAAAACTCATCTCAAATTTGGGATATCGTCCAAATTTTTTGCAGGATCCTCGCCAACAAGTGTTGAGTCGATCTTTATCTCTTCGTTTTGTTGTCGCAGCATTTTTCTCGATGAATATTATGATGTTTGCTTATCCAATTTATATCAGTTTTTTTAATGAACAAGCAGAAGGATATGCCCAATTATTTGCTTGGCTTTCTTTGATAGGAGCACTACCAGTTTTAACCTATAGTGCTTGGCCAATATGGAAGAGATTTTATACTGGTGCGAAAGTAGGGTTATGGGGGATGGAGGCTTTAGTTGTTTTGGGTGTAGCTGCAGCGACAGGACTATCTATTTATGAAATGTGGAGGGGGAGTTCGTATGTTTATTTTGATTCGATGACAGTTATCATTGTTTTCGTCTTGTTAGGAAAAATGATTGAGTCGAAAGCCAAATTTTCTGCTAAAGATTCACTTGTTCAATTGACAAGAGCGCTACCAAGACGCGGGAGAAAAAAAATTTCTGCAACAAAAAATGAGTTTGTTTCTTTAAAAGAGATCCACATAGGAGATTTGCTGGTTGTTTTGAGTGGTGAGAAAATTGTACTGGACGGAATTGTTGAAGAAGGAGAGGGGATTTGCAATGAATCTTTAATGACAGGAGAGGCTTTACCAGTTCCTAAAAATGTTGGGATGGATGTTTTAGCTGGAACGATTTTGCAACAAGGATCTTTGGTTATTAAAGTGACTGCTACTTCTGAACAAACTGCCCTCTTTCAAATTGTTGAAATGGTAGAGCAAGATATTGGTCATAAAGCTCAGTATGTACGAACCATTGATTCGATTGTCAAATGGTTTGTCCCGTTTGTTTTATGTTTAGCGATTGGGGTTTTAGTTTACTGCTTACTATTTAATCAACAAGATTTTGATCAAACTTCTTTACAATCCGGAATTATTCGTGCTGTATCTGTTTTACTGATTTCATGTCCATGTGCTATTGGAATTGCTGTTCCTTTAGTAGAATCTCAATTACTAAATGCATTTGCTAAGCTCGGAGTTATTATTCGCAATCGAGCTTGTTTAGCTTTACTAGGTAAAGAAACAATTTTAGTTTGTGATAAAACAGGAACTGTTACAGAAGGAAAATATACTGTTTTAAGTGGCTATGAAAAGCTTTCTTTAGAAGAAAAAAGTGTTTTAAAAGCGTTAGTTTCTCATTCGAATCACCCCATCGCTCGATCAGTTGATCAAGCTATTATTGATTTTGAAGAGAGCAACATTGAAAAAATCGAAGAAATTATCGGAAGAGGAATTAGGGGGTATCAAGGAACAACCCCCTATTATTTTGGATCAGCCATTTTTTTACAACAACAGGGGATATCAACTCCTTTAGTTCATTTGAGAAAAAATATAGAGGTTCAAACGACAGTCTTTTTTGCTAAGCAAAATATTTGTTTAGCTGCTATTCATTTGGGAGATCGTATTCAACCAGAAGTACAAACGTTGATTCAATCTTTAAAAGGGATAAAAACATTGCTAGTGTCAGGAGACTCTTCATTAGCTGTTGAAGCCGTTGCTCGATTGTGCGGATTTCAAAAATGGTTTGCAGAATATCATCCACTTCAAAAAAGAGAATTGATAGAAAAGCTAAAAAAACAGGGAGAAATTGTGATGATGATTGGTGATGGAATCAATGACGCTCCGGCTTTGGCAGCTTCTCATGTAGGCGTTGCTGTTATGTCGGCGACTGATATTTCGATTCAGGTTTCTGATATTCTTTTAACAACCAATCGTTTACAAATACTACAAAAAATGTATCGCTTGGCTAAAAAAGGACATAAAATTATTAAGCAAAATTTATTTTGGGCTTTTTTTTACAATTGTATTGGTTTAGGATTAGCTGTTTACGGATCCTTAACTCCACTATTTGCGGCTTTTGCCATGGTGATGAGCAGCTTACTTGTTTTAATTAATTCTAAAAGAGTCTATTTAAATAAATAGATATTCATTAAATTCTTACATTAAGATGATTGATTCTTATCAATTAAAATTAAAAAAGAATTAAATTTAATTGTTCAGAAGAAATTATGTTCATTTCGTCTTTTTCAGTAAATACGGTAGAAGATTTGCCTAATACAAGAGATGTAGAAAGTCAAAAGCAATGTCCTGAAATTGTCACGAATTTATTCCTTTCATCTGTCGTTGAAGCTGAAAATTTATCTCTTCTACAAAAAAAGAAAATTACCCATATCTTAAATTTGACTGGTACTATAAAAGGGCAAAACGAAGCGCGTTATCCTAATAAATTCATTCAAAAATTTACTTACAAGCACCTTATGATAACCGATGAAATGGATACAAATATTTCTCAACATTTTCTGGAGCTTCATCAATTTATTAAAGAGGGAACCATTGAGAAACATAAGGTTTTAGTTCATTGTGAGGCTGGTATTTCCCGATCTAGTACGGTGGTAATTTCTTATTTGATGAAAGAACATAGTTTAAGTTTAAAAGATGCTTATATATATGTGAGGAGCAAAAAAGAAAATATAGGGCCTAATCAAAGTTTTTTTCAACAATTAATAAACTACGAAAAGTCTTTATTTAATACGCACTCTTATTCGATGATGGAGTATTTAACTGATCAACTATTGACGGGAGCTGCTACTGGTTTTTCAAAAGATGCCATTCAGAATGCCCTTAAAAAAGCAAATATGGATATAAACTTAGCTATTACCAATTTATTTAGTTTTTGATTAACAAAGTTAAAATTAAATTATTGTTAAGCTTGTTGAAAAAAAGTTTATCATTGTATTTATGAATTAGATAAAAGATTTGTTGGAATTGCTTTGATAGAGACAATATTTTTCAAAAAATTCGATGTTTTTTCATCCTCTTTTGAACACAATAATTTTTTAATTATTAATAATTATTTTGTAAACTGCATCAAAAATTTTATGCAGGGGAATTTGTAAACTGCATCAAAAATTTTATGCAGGGGAAAAGGTTAAACCCAATCGAGAATCACTTTGCCTGATTGGCCTGATAACATCACTTCAAACCCTTTTTCAAAATCATCAACTGAAAAATGGTGGGTAATGATGGGAGCTAAATTTAAGCCAATTTCCAGAAGATGAACCATCTGATACCAGGTTGAAAAAATTTCTCTTCCATAAATCCCTTTTAAAGTTAACATTTTAAAAATAACTAAATTCCAGTCAATAGAAGTAGCAGGTGGGAGAATGCCAAGTAACGCGATGTTTCCTCCATGTCGAATTTTTTCCGTTAAAGTTTTTAGTCCGTCAGGATGGCCAGACATCTCAAGCCCAACTGTAAAGCCATACTTGATTCCTAGAGATTGCATAAAATTATCTAAAGATTCTCGGTTAACATTAATAGCATGCGAGACACCCATAGTTCTTGCAAGGTCTAGACGATAATCGTTCACATCTGTGATGACAATATGTCTTGCACCAGCTTGTTTAGCAATGGCGGCTGCCATGATTCCAATTGGGCCAGCACCTGTAATAAGAACATCTTCACCAATAAGATTAAAGGCGAGCGTAGTATGGACAGCATTTCCGTAAGGGTCGAAGATGGCGCCTAAATCATCAGAAATGGAAGGGGGTAGAGAAAAAACATTTTCTGCAGGAAGAACAAAATATTCAGCAAAACAGCCAGAAATATGATAACCTAGCCCTTTCGTGTGCATGCAGACATGCTTACGACCCATGCGGCAATTTGGGCATTGATTACAAACGATATGTCCTTCCCCGCATACCCGTTCTCCAATTTTAAATCCTTTAACATTTTTTCCAAATTCCGCTATTTCACCAATAAATTCATGACCAATCACCAAAGGCACAGGAACATTTTTCTGCGCCCAAGCATCCCATTTATAAATATGAACATCGGTGCCACAGATGGATGTTTTAATTGTTTTAATCAGAACTTCATCATCTTTCACATGCGACGGTATTGGCAAATTTTCCATCCAAAGACCGGGAGCTGATATTTTCTTGACTAAACCTTTCATAAAAAGACCTTCAATGTGATTTTTTGAGGAGAAACAATTATAGTCAGCATACGAAATGATTACAAATTCATTTCACTTTGCAATCAGAAATTAAAATAATTTACTTGCAAAATGAGGAGGTCAAAAGGAGGATGATAGGATTGGAGTGAAGCAAAAGATATCACTGCTAGAGTTGGGATAAAATTCCAAACTCTAGGTTAATGAAGTATAGTTTGATTTGGGCTATAGTTTCGGTTATTAAGAAATGATCTTCAGTTCTTTTCCTACTTTTTCAAAAGCTTGAATGGCTTGATCTAAATTTTCTCGCGTATGATTGGCACACATTTGTGTGCGAATGCGAGCTTTACCTTGGGGAACAACTGGATAAGCAAACCCAATCACATAAACTCCTTGTTCTAACATTTTGGCCGCAAAATTTTGGGCAAGTTTAGCATCTCCTAGCATAATAGGAATAATAGGATGGGAGCCAGGAATAAGGTTAAAGCCAAGAGCAGTCATTTTTTCTCGAAAGTAGAGCGCATTAGCCTTTAGTTTTTCTCGTCGATCATCAGACTTTTCAATCAAATCTAATACAGTTAAAGAAGCAGCAGCAATGCTAGGAGCTAGGGTGTTAGAAAATAGGTAAGGTCTCGAGCGCTGTCTTAACCAATCAATTAAAGGTTTGCGGCCCGAAGTATATCCACCAAGTGCTCCTCCAAGAGCTTTTCCAAGGGTTCCTGTGATCAAATCGACGCGTCCTATGACATCACAAAACTCAGAAGTTCCTTTTCCTTTTGCTCCCATGAAGCCAACTGCATGGCAGTCATCCACCATGACAAGGGCTTGATATTCATCCGCTAAATCGCAGATGGCTCTTAAATTCGCAATTGTTCCATCCATTGAAAAGACACCATCTGTTGCAATCAAACGGAAGCGCGAGTCTTTAGCTACTTTCAGTTGTTGCTCTAAGCTAGCCATGTCATTCGTGTCGTAACGCAAACGTTTTGCTTTGGATAATCGAATTCCATCAATAATACTAGCATGATTTAGAGCATCACTAATTACGGCATCTTCAGTACTAAGGAGTGTTTCGAAAAGACCCCCATTAGCATCAAAACAAGAGCAATAAAGGATTGTATCATCTGTTTCTAAAAATTGAGAAAGGCGCCTTTCTAGCTGTTTGTGTACAGTTTGGGTTCCGCAGATAAATCTTACAGAGGAGAGCCCAAAACCATAGTTTGAATAGCTTTTTTCAGCTGCTTGAATAATTTCGGGGTGATTTGCAAGACCTAAATAATTATTAGAACAAAAATTTAAAACCTCTTTTCCGCCAGCAATAGTAATTTTAGCATCTTGAGGTGAAGTGATTTCTTGCTCTTGTTTATATAAACCTTGTGTTTTTAAATCTTCAAGTTGGGTTTCAATATGTGATAAAAAATTTTCATCCATAGCTGTTTTATTTCAGTAGTTTTTTTATTAAATTGTTAATCATATTTATTTACTAGTTTCTTCATGACTTTGGCTTAAAGTCTGAATAGCATTTAACACGTTCTGATCACTAATTTCATCAGTTCCTTCGAATTTGATGACTTGATTCGTTTTTGTGTTAGTAACAATAATCGTTGGTGTAGCGGAAAGATCATATTTTTTAACAACCTTATCAAAAAATTCCATTCCAGCTTTAACATCTAAGAAACTCAATTCTTTAAAGGGAATGTGATAAGCTTTAACAGCCTTAACAACATCATTGTCATGAGGAGTTTCTGTTTTTTCAGTTAGCTGAGAGAGAACTTCTCTGGCTTTTAAATAATTGGATTTAGCATTTACTAAAAAAGCTAAGTTATAGGGAGTATAATTCATACTTTTATTATGAATTGGGTAATCCACGAAAAATAAGGCAGCTTGATTTTGGATGTCTGGCAAAATTTTTTCTATTTGCGTTTCGATTTTTTTGCATGAGGGGCAGAACCAATCGGTGACAAAATAAACTTCAACAGGGCTTGTTTTAGAGCCAAACATTAAGCGATTTTTCATATCCGCAATAGCATCTTCTGCCGCATCAACTTTTGAGATCCCTACAAATGCCATGAGAAATCCTAAAATGATAAATGATAAAGAGAGCAAACCTTGTTTGATTTTAGTCATAAATTCCCCTTGCTGAATAGCAGAGTAAAAAGTTTTAAAGTAAGGGAGGGCTCTTGCGATGCAAGCGATAGTCACCGTAAGTGCAATGCCCAGGCAAACTGGGCACCAATGTCCTATCTCATATTTTTGGATCAAAATAAACATGATTTCAGCGCCAAATGCAGCAGCTAAAGACCAACTTGTTAATTTTGAAAGACTAGGAAATTGTTTAGAGAAAAAATGAATCGCTAGCATAGCAGGAAAAAAAGCCATTCCTGCTAACGCGAATGGCATTCCAAAAAGTCGATATTCCTGATTAGCAGAACAATGTTCAACGCATAGCTCAAGCCAAGATAAAATTGATAAAATAAGACCGGAAATTAAAGACAAGCTTACAATCCAAAAATTTCGCTGGCTAAATGAATTTGAAGTCGACGTTAATTGTGTATGCATTGCATTAACCTACTAAAAATTAGATTGGTATTTATATTTCGTATACAGTGATTTTATAATTTTAAACTTAAACTTTATCATTATTAGTAATCACGCAACATCTGTCAAGATTTTTTTTGGAAACAAGTTAATTAGTTTTTTATATAAAATTTAAAAAAAATAACAACTTTTGTTTAATATTTATGTCGTAAAAGAGCTTGTTAAACAATTATTTTAATGTTACAGTTATTTATTAATTTTTAAAAAGGGGAGTTAACATGTCAATTCCTGCCAATTTAAGCATTGTTCCTACTGGAAATGGCACACGGCTATTAGAAAATAGTGAAATACATACAGAAACACAGCAAACATCTGATGTGCAAGTTCCTTATGTATTAAGGATTCCTTTAAATTTAGCTAAGGGTGGTGTAGCTGGTTTTTTGGCGTACGGAATGGAGCGCGTTTTCGTTTGGATTAAATTTGTTGAATATGGTCAACCTGTGACTTGCTTTCCTTATGTTTTGTCTGGAATAGCAAGCGCTGCCATTATTGAATCTGCAAACTTAACACATCTCGTTGCTTTAAAATTGATTGGAGAGCGTTCAATTTATGAAAATTTGCCTGAAAGGAAATCTAACCTTGTAGATAAATTAAGAAAGTGTTCGTGGTCAGTTGTTCGTTTTGGGGAAAACGTAGAAAAAAAAATAGACGCAGTTTTTTCTTATACGCTAAAAATTCGGACGAAGCAACAAATTTTGGATTACCATATAAAAGATAACGATTTAGTTTTTTTAGAAATTTTTCGCCGTGCATTGATTGAACAAGTTAAAGAATCTTTCGTTACCTCAATTCCTCAAGAGTTGGGAATAGGATTAGTAAAAAAATGTGGCTATATTTTTGTCGGTGGCGAACTCATTTTAAGTATGCACATTTTACAATTTGTCCATGGCTTATTAGATAAATTTACGGCTGTTCATAACAAAATACGAGCAGAGGAAGAAGAACTATCTAAACAAGCATCTCAGACTAGTGGGCAATCCGACTCTATACAAGAACAAGTTATAGTAGCGAACAGTCAGCATATAGAAATAGAGCAAGCTGTTTAGCTTATTGTTTAAAATTTTGTATCAATCGCTAGTTTCATAGATTAAACTTTTTACTTAATTTATAGTGCTCGAAAATCTTATTGTAAAATTTTTCTTGAATAAAAAATTCTAAGATTGCAAAAAAAAATATTCTCAAGTAAGTTAGCAGCACAAAAAATTTTAGTAAAAAAATCATTTATGATTGATTCTATTAATCGTGTTATTACAACTCCTAGCTATTTATATAACCAAGTCGAATCTGTCGGGTTAGCCGCCGTGGCTGGAGGGACGTATGGTTTAGTTGGTCGGAAGATTTTCCCTAAAACTGGAATTAATCCTATTAATTACGCTGTCTGGTTTATTGTTGCTTTTCAGATAAAAAAAGTCTTTGAGCAATGGGAATTGCAAGCACTTCAAACTTTAAATGCTAGATTTTCGCCAGAGATGCTTGAAAGCAATTTTATTAAACAAACCCGTTATTATTATCGAATTGGAACTTACCTTAAAGATATTGTGTTGAGCAAAATCGATTTATGCTTTTCCTATGTTTTTGCTATTCGATGTTGTCATTTAGTAACGCAAGAAAATGTACAGGATGCTTCCTTTCTTGAGATGTGTCGTTTTCGTGTCTGGAATGTATTTAAATCTACGATAATTGATAATGCAAGTTTTGCTATTGCAAGAGTTGTGACGCATCATTTAGGATTTACTTTGCCAATGCATACATCGATTCCAATTTTTTTAGCTATTGAAACGATTATTCAGAATATCATTCTCGTTCCTTTAATCTATAAATATATGGATTTTTGTAACCATCTTGATTTAGATGTAAATTTATTTTCCACTCCTTCTGAAAGAGCCGTCATTTTCAAGCGCCAATTACCGGCGATATAAGCGACCGTTAATAAGCTCATATTGAGACGAACAAAGTTTGGCTAATTCTGGATCATGAGTAACTAAAACAAGAGCTTTTTGTTGCCCGTGAATAAATTTTAGTAAAATATCATGCATGAGATGAGCAGTTTGTCTGTCGAGATTACCTGAAGGCTCATCTGCAAAGATTAATTTAGGATCATTGCACATAGCTCTAGCTAATGCAATTCGTTGTTTTTCACCGCCAGACAAAAGTTTTGTATGAAAATGAGCACGTTCTTGAAGTCCAACTTGATGAAGAAGTTCCATTCCTCGTTGTTCTGTCAAGCTTCCTTTTGCGACAGATTTTCTTCCAATGCGTGCAGGCATCAAAACATTTTCTAAGGCTGTATAATCTTCAAGTAAGTGAAACGATTGAAAAACAAACCCAATTAATTCGTTTCGTATTTGAGATTTATTTGAAGAGGAGATTACCTGATTATCAATTGTTAAAGTTCCTGAACAGGGTTGTTCGAGTGTACCTAAAATTTGTAATAATGTACTTTTTCCTTCTCCCGATCTTCCTATAATCGCCACCGATTCTCCCATTCGAACTTGAAGAGAAACGCTTTGTAGAATTTTTACTTGCACAGGATGATAGAAGTTCTTTTGAATATCATGAGCTTCAAGAATTAAGGTTGAATGAGAATCCATTTAACTCCCAGATCTTAGAATTTGAGAGGGTTTTAAAAGACAAGCCTTGACAGCAGGTACAATACCTGCTAGTAAAGAAATCATACAAGTCGCCCCTAAAACAAAAAATAACGCTTCATAACTAATTTCATATGTTAACATTTGCCCATAAAAAGAAGCGTTAAGCATATCATGTCCTTGCAAACGACTTAAAAAGGCAATGAGAGTGCTTAAATAACTTAAAGTCAGTATAGCTGCTCCAATTCCAATTAAACTTCCTAGGATACCAATTACTCCACCTGCAAATCCAAATATAAGGGCAATACTTTTTGAAGAAGCTCCCATTGAACGAAGAATTCCGATCTCAACTTTTTTATCATTTACCAAAATAACGAGCATAGAAATGATATTAGAACAGGCCACGAGAATAATAACCACGGCAATCAACATAAAAATATTTTTTTGACTCTGAAGCTCTTGAATAATTTCTTTTGTAAATTCGTATTCTTTATAAGTTTGTATATCCCAGTAACGACTGATCCCATTCGTTTGAAAAGCCTTTAATAAAGCGTCTTTCACTTCATCTGCTTGGCTTAAATGATCGAAACGAACATTAATTCCATTCGTTAAACTAGATTTATCATCTTGATTATGAGATGCTCGAATAATGGAGGTGATTTCTGGATTGGCTAAAACAAATTTATTACCAATTGGAATAATCCCTGGATCATAAAATCCTGCAACATAAATTGGAAGACGCTGTTCTTGCAAAAGGCTTGCAGTCGCAGCAAAATAGCTTAAGTGTCCCCGATCGCCAATCAAAACCCCAGCTTCTCTGAAACTTTTAGGTAAAATTACCCCTCCGCCTATATCCGAATCCGAGGGAAGAATAAAATTTGAATTTGCGGATGATTGATAAACCCAGAAGGGGTTGCCAAAGTTTTTATTGGTGGGTTTTAATTCCGCAGAGGCAATTTCTAGTCCTCGATAAGGGGCATTTCCTTTTAAAATATCACCTTGGATAGGCACACTTATCTCAAAAGTAAGATCATCTAATCTTTTGGCTCGTTCGATAGAAGAGGAGATTAAATGAGCTTTAAAAGAATTCCCACTAGCGTAAGTGATAGGAATTTTTGTTAGATCATTAAAAACAGTTTGATTTTTTCCATAAAATATTGCTTTTCCTTCATCGAGATGCAATTGTCCCAAAATCGTTTCCAAGCCTTGGTCTTCAAGAGACTTTTGAATTTGCATGCATTTTTCAGATTGGGCAGGAACAACAATTCGTAAAATATGGTTTTCTTTAGCAACAGCACATCCTTGCCAATGGGCTTTTAAAGGAAACAAAGATTTCGGAATTGTCCAACCAAATGATTTAGCTTGTAGTTGATTGATCACGACATGATCAAAAAAATTTCTTAATCTTTTTTGCAGTATCGTTTGAGGAAAAGGAATTTTTTCATCTGGATTATCTTCATGATTCTCTGCAAAAGGAATCAGTTGTAAATAATTATTGAGATCTTTCGATTCGATAGGTAAAAAAGTTTGGCCAATTTTGGAGTTATTTGCTTCGAAGTTACCTAAATAGGTTGGATAAGCTAAATACGATTGTGTTGCACCTCCATAAAAGTTATGTGCATGCAAAACGGACATGTCTCTTTGAAGGCGAAGTTTAATATGGCTAGCTGTTAATTCAAAGTCTTGAGCATATAAGCCAGGTATTTTCTTCAGATCCCGAATCGAATTGAAAGCTAATTTAACAAAGTCTTTTAGAGATCCATCAGGGTGGCGATCTGGAGTCTGCCAGTGAGAAGGAATTTCTTCATCATAATCTTTATCGTAAGGATCTGTAAACTGTGATTCGTTCTTTTCCCGTATTGTTTTGTGACTATAACCGGAATTTTCGCTTAAACTATCAATTTGATAATAGTAAGAGTGGTAATAAGCATCGGTAGGAGTAATTCGAACAGGTGCGGTTAAAGTAGTGAGTTTATAAATCCAATTTTTTTCTAGGCCATTGGTAACGGAGAAAAAAACAATGATTAACCAGACAACTAGGCTAATGACTAAAACAGAGATGATACTTATAATGGAAACAGAGAGCTGTCGCCGGCGGGGAATAAGATATTTGCAGGCGACAGAAAGCTCAAACATGTTTTATGCACCAAAAGTAAAAAAAATTACTTTGTTTCTTTAAATTCTACTCTCTCACGTACGACTGGATCATATTTAACTAATGTTAGACGTCCTGGAGTTGAAGTTTTATTTTTTGATGTGTAGTAATGATAGTGACTTTTTGAACTTTTCATTTTAATGTTTTCACGTTTGCTGGCCATTGATTAGCTCCATCCATGGGGTTTTTCTTAAGATTATTAATCTTAACTTAATAAATGTTTAAATTCAATAGTCGAAATAAGAATATTTGTAACTTTTCAGTTTGTTTATGCGCGAAATCTATTCTTTTACGGATTGTAAAGGGGTTCGTGTTAATGGTTCTAAATCCATAGAATCACTTTTGTTTTGTAATTGATAACGGTAGTATCCAAGACCTGCGATCATGGCAGCATTATCCAAACTTAAACCGGCAGAAGGCCATATATAGTTTAAGTTTGAATTGGCCACAGAAAATAATTTTCTTAAGTAATAATTATTTGTTACACCTCCCCCAAATAAGAGAGTATTGACACCATATTGTTTTGCAGCCAATAGAGATTTTTTCACAATATCACTGCAAGCGGCTTCTTGAAAACTTGCTGCGATATCTTGAGTCATTTCGGAGGATAAAAGAACTGTCTCTTTAAGCGCTTTAGGATCTTTGATAGCATAAAGAACTGCTGTTTTTAGTCCGCTGAAAGAAAAATCCAAAGGACGACCTTTCACTTGTCCAGCTTTAAAATTAAATTTAACAGAACGACCGTGCTTTGCTAAATTTTCTATTTCTGGTCCACCGGGATAGGGAAGATTAAGCATCTTAGCGACTTTATCAAAAGCTTCTCCGACAGCATCATCCACAGTTTGTCCGATAAGTTCGTATTGGCCAATTTGTTTAATTAAAACAAGAGCAGTATGACCGCCAGACAGAACGACGCCTAAACAAGGAAACTGAACATCTTGAGGGTGTGACATAATCGCTGCATATAAATGAGCTTCCACGTGATTAATGCCAATAAAAGGTTTTCGAAGGGCTAAAGCGAGTGCTTTAGCAGTATTTAAACCAATCAGTAAAGCTCCAATTAACCCTGGGCCATTTGCAACCGCAATTAAATCAATTTGTTCAAGTGTTAATTTTGCTTGATTAAGAGCTTGATCAATGACTGGAATGATTAGATCAATATGCCGTCGACAAGCCAGTTCAGGGACAACGCCTCCGTATTCTTTGTGTAAATCAATTTGAGAAGCGACAACGTTTGACAAAATATCTTTTCCATGACGAACGATGGCACACGCTGTTTCATCACAAGTACTTTCTATTCCCAAAACTAACATAAGGTCTAAACTATTTCATTTTTGTGGATTTTTGTCTTAAGTGTTTACCGTCTTTGGAAAATTTGCAAGAGTTTTTCACCAGCCTCATGATCTAAAATCCATAGAGCTTTATGATGTGTTGTACCAATACGTTGGATGGGAAGATTATCTGGATCATAGCTTTTTGTTAATGCTTGAGCAACCATATTGGCTTTTTTCTTTCCCATGGCGTAAATACAAATCGTTTTAGCCAAATGAATACATTCATAGGTCAAAGACATGCGCCAAGTATGTTTTTGGGGAACGTAATTAGCAATGACTAGACGATCTTTTGCATGTAAGCCTTGCGTATGAGGAAAAAGTGATGCTGTATGACCATCATCTCCCATTCCTAGCATTAATAAATCAAAACTATTAGAAGAGACTTTCTCACGTATGATGGCTTCGTACTCGAGAGCGTTCTCTTCAATGTCACTTTCTGCTTTCATGCGAAAAATATGTTCTCTTTTTAAAGGAAGTTTTGCGAGGCCAGATTCCATAGCCATGGCATAATTGCTCTCCGTATCTGTCGGAGGAACGCTCCTTTCATCACTCCAAAAACAGAAAACTTTAGTCCAGTCCAATTGTTTTAAATAGTCTTGTTGACTCAATTTTTTAAAAATAGCATTAGGGGTTTGTCCTCCTGATAAAGCCACTGTAAACAAACCCCGCTTTTCAATTGCCTCTTGCCCAATTTCTATGAATTGTTTTACGCAAAATTGAATTGTTTCTTCTGCATTTCCGACAACGATAAAATCACGCCTTTCATCAAACGATCGAATAGATGTTTTCCAATGAGCTGTTTGCATATTATAAACTCCAATTAGCTTGACTGATCAAATGTAGCATATCTAAATAGTGATGACTGACTTTCTGGTAAAAAATTTCTTGCATAAAACTACGGCCTGTACGGATAGTTGGTAACCATAATGTAAAAGGAAGTTCGCATTGATATTGATTGCAGGCTTGAACAGATACTTGGTTATTTCCTTGTCTTTTTAGGTGACACACATAATCAATGTCATCGGATACATCAATAGCAATAATATCTTCTGGGGATAATTCTTTATCTGTAACGCCAATCAGTTGGATTTTAACAGTTTCTTTATTCCCTTTATAATAAAGGGTGTGAACAGCTTGTTCAATCTTTCGTTTAATAAATTTCCATCCAAGTCTTGAAGCTAACCAGGCTTGTAAATAAATGGCTTGTGTATCAGGATGGGTAAAAAACGGAGAAGGTAAATTATTGTAAGTGATTTTAACAGATTTGACAGTGGCTAATTGTCCAAATCTTTCTTTACTATCAAAAGTTTGTGCTACAATTTCTCTCCAGCCTCCAATACGAGCCCAATTCATGTCCACAATTTGAATAGAGGACGATTGAATTTTTTGCTGCATGGTTTGACTAAAATGTTGAAGATCCTTTGTGCATTCGGAATCAAAAATCAATCTTGTGGCAAATTTTTGTAGATGAGGAAGAATCGTATTTTCTGTTGTTGGGTCTTCCCCCCAAATTAGGTAAATGGGTAAACTTGGAACGAATACAGGTAAAATCAAAAAAGGAACTTTAGAAAGTTCTTTACCTGCCGCTTCGATAAGAATTTGATCACAGGTAAATCCTTTAGTCTCTTTTCCGATCTCAGTCGAAACATTTACTCGCAGATAAGAATCTTTTGTTGTTCGATCGCCTTGAACGAAAATAATTCGACATGGAAATTGCTTGGCAATCATTTTTACCATACTGGTAAAGTAATCCGAACGGGATTTTTCTTGAATATAAATAATAAGATTAAATAAACAGGCTTTTGTTTTTGATTGCTGGGTATTAGCTAATTTATTAAATTCTGTTTGTAGATCAGGAACAATTTCTTTTTTTTCTAATTCCATATCAAATAATCCATTTTATATTTTAACCTGAAGTTGAAGGATTTTTATTTAAGTTTCAGATAATTGGTAGATAAATTTTTCTAATTATCAATTAAAGCCTCTGATTATCAGAAAGAAAAGTTCAAAATTCAGGCTATACCAAATATCAAAAATAAACACATAAATTTAAGTCAATTCACAAAATTATACTTTATCGATGGTTTATAAATTACCTTTTGATATTTGATATAGTTAAATAAGTCTCCAATGGCGTCCTTGGCGTTTTAGCATTTCTTCGGCTCGGTCTGGCCCCCAAGTTCCTGCGGCATAATTTGGAAAATCTGTCGGGGATGTTTCTTTCCAATGTTCTAAAATAGGCGTGAGCAACTTCCAAGACATAATAACTTCGTCATCTCTAGCAAATAAAGTATTATCCCCGGCCATGCAATCACAAATTAACCTTTCATAAGCTTCGGGGGGAATGGCACCAAAGTAAGATCCGTAACGAAAATCCATTTTTACTGGTTGAATGACTGTGTTTAATGCAGGGACTTTGCAATTAATTCTCAATGAAATTCCTTCATCAGGTTGAATACGGATCACTAAAACGTTTGAGTCAATCAAAGCTGAAGTTCCTTCAAATAGATACCCGGGGGCTTTTTTGAAAGTAATCGCAATTTCAGTAGCCCGTTTGGGTAGGCGTTTACCAGCACGTAAATAGAAGGGGACTCCAGCCCAACGCCAGTTATCGATAGAAAGTTGCAAGGCAACGTAGGTTTCAACAAAAGATTTAGAGTCTACATTTTCCTCATCTCGATATCCTTTAACGGGCTCCCCGTTAATGAATCCAGATCCATATTGACCCCGGATGACGCATTGTTCCATTGAATCGAAGGGGATAGGTCTAATAGCTTCAATGACTTTAACTTTTTCGCCGCGGACTGAGTTGGCTTGGAGACTCGTCGGGGGTTCCATCGCAACAAGAGAAAGAAGTTGCATCACATGATTTTGGACAATATCTCGCAACATTCCGGCTTCTTCCCAAAATCGACCGCGAGAACCAATTCCAATTTCTTCACCAACAGTAATTTGTATATTATCAATATGATGGTTATTCCAAACTGATTCAAAGATGGGATTACCAAATCTAAAAACTAATAAATTTTGTACAGTTTCTTTTCCCAAATAATGATCAATTCGATAAATTTGACTTTCATCTAGGTGTTGCACAAGATCTTGTTGAAGTTGTTTTGCTGATTCAATATCTCTTCCAAAAGGCTTTTCTATAATGACACGACTCCATTTGTCTTTGACTTGTTTAACTGGGTATGTCAATTGGTGTTGGCTAAGCTTTTCAACAACGAGAGGAAAATAGCTAGGCTGGATAGATAAATAAAAAACTCGGTTACCTTTAGTTCCCATTTGTGTGTCGAGTTTTTCTAAAAATTGGTTTAGGCTTTTATACCCTTCATCATCATCAAATTCTGATTGATGATAAAACAATTGTTCACGAAAGCGTTTCCAGAGTTCTTGTTCAACTGGTTTCGATCTTGAAAATTTGTTAACTGCTTCTAACATTTCTTCCCGAAACTCATCATGTGTTTTTGCCCTTCTAGCAAAGCCTACACAGGCAAAATGACCAGGAAGTTGGCCGTCTCTTGCCAAGTTATATAAAGCTGGAATTAGTTTACGAGCTGTTAAATCACCGGTCGCTCCAAAAATGACTAAAATACAAGATTCTGGAATTTTTATGGGTCGATTCGGTTCGTTCAAAGGATTAACAAAATAATGCGAGTTATGCATAGTTAAAACCACCTAATAATTTAATCGCAGCATAGCGAATTAGCATTTCCCTCGCTACGTGATTTGTAAATTGATTAGGCTTATTTAAGAAATTTTCGTCAACAGTCAGATAAATTTTTTTTTGAATTTGATTTTTTCATTAAATTTATATTTATTTTATTGTTAATGCGTTAATTGTTCTGTTTGTTAAGTTTTTATTTATTTTATTTGAGAAAAATTATAAATAATTTCAGTCCTTTCTAAAAAATGCAAAATGAAAAAAGCTCTTTAAAGCTTTATTCTAGACGATTGTGTTAATGTAATCATCATCCGCAATTTCTATTTCCTGCTCCAAACGCGTATAATGTAAACAGAGGAAATTATTTTGATTTTTCGTAAGGTATGAATCATGGAAATTTATTTCCTAATCTCAACTTTCTATCAGAGAATTTGTATTTTCGTGATAGATGTAAGTAAAATCACATGAATAATAGGAAAAGCTTTGAAATTATTTTAAATCCTTTGCCAGCTTTATGGTATCGATTTCTTTTGGAGGTAGTAACTGCTGCAAAAAATAAATGTAGGAGTGAAAGAAAATGATTAATGATTTACATTTCAATTATTTGAAGTTTATAATTATAGCAAAAAATTTATATAACATAATTGCTAAAGTGAAAACGCATGAAGTTAACAGGACGCACCATTTTTGCGGGAACTTTTATTACTCCAAAAAAAGTTTTAGCTAGCAATCCTGAATTTTATAGAATGGAAAATCAATCAGCTATATAAAATTTTTTTATTGTCTTTAAGAATTTTATATCTTAATTAAAACAAAAATATTATTTTAAATCTAAATAATTTTTAAGAGTAGGAATGAACTTTTAAAAATTGCCCACTACCCAGGCTCCCTATTTAGCATCTTTAAAATCTGATATCAGATTTCTTTTTAGGCATTTTTTATAAACATTTACTTTTTGCGGTTCATTCTTTTTTATAAATAGCCCTGTGTTCTTGATTAAAAATTTAGATTAAACTAGTATTGATTGAATGAGAATAAATTTTATCACGTTAAATTAATAATTCATAATTGATTGATTTACCGATTTTTAATTTGAAAAGAAATTATTGAAATACAAGTGAGTAGAAGAATAAAAACCCAAAAATTCGGGTGAAAGAATTAAAGGTAAGTTTTCAATAAAAATTTTCTTTTATTTAGAGAAAATTTTTTCAAAATTTGCCTCTATTCGTTTAAAAAAGGAAGGCGCTTATGAGTTATACAGTGGGTCAAACAACATCTTTTCAACCCTCACTGGCTGATCAAGTAACAATTGAGCAAAGGCCTAAATTTGGAACATTTTTTGGAATTTATGTTCCCAGCATTCTGATGATGTTTGGAGTCATCATTTTTCTTCGATTGGGATGGATTGTAGGAAGCGCTGGACTTTATTCCACTCTTTTTATTATTACTTTAGCGAGTATTATCACCCTAATTACAATTCTTTCCATGTCTGCCGCCGCTACCAATATTAAGGTCGGAAAAGGGGGAGCTTACTATATTATCTCGCGAGCGCTTGGTCTAGAAGTTGGTAGTTCAATCGGCATCCCTTTATTCCTTAAGCAAAGTATTAGCGTATCATTTTGCATTGTAGGCTTTACAGAATCTTTTCAGTCTCTTTTTCCGCAATTTTCTGCGGTAGCCATTGGAATTGCAACTCTTTGTGTTTTAACTTTATTAGCTTACGTATCCACGAATTTTGCTTTAAAAATTCAGCTGGTTATTTTTGTCATTATTATAGCTTCCCTATACTCTCTTTTTACAGGAAATCCAGCAAATTTAGATTTATATTCCTATACTCCTTTAAATGATTCTTCTCCCTCCTCTTTTTGGGCTATTTTTGCTATTTTCTTTCCTGCCTTAACAGGAATTGAATCCAGTGCTTCTTTATCTGGAGATTTAAAAGATCCTAGCCGTTCTTTACCTTTAGGAACAATTACAGCAGTATTAACAGCATATGTTATTTATATAGGAATTTCTCTTTTTCTTTTTGAAATGGTTCCTTTAAACAGGCTTGTTATGGATCCTTTAGTAATTCAACATGTTGCCAAGTTTGAGTCTCTAATCATTTTAGGTATTTGGGGGGCAACTCTTTCTAGTGCCATTGGTGGTCTATTAGGTGCGCCACGTACATTGCAAGCTTTAGCCGAAGATGGAATCGTTCCACGCATATTTGCTAGGGAATATGGACCTTACTGCGAACCTCGTATAGCCACCGCATTGACCGTTGCAATTGCTCTAATTGGAATTTGTTTTGGAAGTATTAACGTGATTGCTCCTCTCTTAACGATGATTTGCTTAATTTGCTATGCAGTTTTAAATTTAGCGACAGGTTTAGAAGATTTAATGTCTAATCCAAGTTGGCGCCCTACTTTTCCCTTACCATGGATTATCTCCTTAACAGGGACACTACTTTGCGTTATAGCGATGTTAATGATTAACTCAGGGGCAGCAATTTTAGCTTTAGGACTAGTATTTGTTATCTATCTAGCTTTAAAAAGACAAAGAATTAACACTGCTTGGGACGATATCCGTTATGGAATTTTTATGTTTTTTTCCCGAGCCGTTATTTATCGCTTAGCAAACGAAATGCCATCCTCTCGTTCTTGGCGACCAAACTTTTTAGTGTTTACCGGTAAACCTTCTTTAGTTTCGGATCAGCTTTTAAGCTTTTCAAATGCGATTGCTCATTCTAAAGGCTTTTTAACCATGGCTTCATTCTTCTCCCCAGAGCAAGCTAGTCAGGCTCAAATTACCCAGCTAGATCAAAGAATTAAGACTTTATTAAAACACCATGATATTCAAGCTTTAGTCACTCTTCATCAAGCAAAAAGCGTGTCTTCTGGAATGAAGCAGATGATTGCACATTATGGAATTGGTCCTCTGACACCTAATACGATTGTTTGTGGTGGAACTTCTCAAGAAGAAACATTAATTAGTTATCTTGAAGTCATTAAATTGGCTCACAAGCGAGGAAAAAATGTAGTTATTCTGAACGATGAACAAAAATCTTTTGAGTTTCCTTTCAAGAAACCTATTATCAAAGGAGATATCCACATTTGGTGGGATGATAATTCGCAACGCAATTGTGAATTAATGATGGTGTTTGCTTATATGCTCCGAAAAAATCCTTCTTGGAAAAAAACTCGTATTTGCTTAGTTAGCTTAGTTTCTGATGAACAAATCCGTCAGCAGAGAATGCAAGAGTTTCAGGAGTTAATTAAGAAGAATCGATTAAATATTGAAACAACTGTTTTAGTGGCTTCCAATCCTGAACAAGAAAAAATTCAAGTCATGCGATTTTTTTCTACACAAGCGGCGATGGTTTTTATGGGCATGCGCGCTCCCGCAGAAGGGGAGACTTTAGAGGAATATGGAGCTTATTTCCAAGCTCTTCCCCAAAAAGCAACGGATTTTCCTCCTGTCGCCCTAGTCCTAAGTGCTGAACAGACCAATTTAGAAGAAGTTTTAAAGCTTCAATTAGAAGTTCTTGAAGGAGAATTATAAATATCTAGTCGATGCTGAATCAACTATTCAGCATCGACTATCTAGATAGCTTTGAAGGATGATGGAAGCGCTGACAATATCAACAACTTTTGATCGTTTTTTACGTGTTAATTGGCTTTCTCGCAAGGAGCGTTCGGCTTGTACCGTAGTTAAACGTTCATCCCATAAACGAATAGGAATGGGTGTCAATTGTTGAAGAAGTTGAGCAAAATGTTTAACTTCATCTGCTAAAAATCCAGTTCTACCACTCATCATTAAAGGAAGCCCGATCACAATTTCTTCAATTTCACATTTTTGAGTTTCGCACAACTGTGAAATGGTTTCTAATAATTTGATAACTGTTTGTTCTGATTTTTTTTCAGTATGTACAGTGATAAGAGGCATGGCTATAATCTTTCTTTCGTCGGATTGAGCCAAACCTATTCGGCTCATCCCAAAATCGATGCCTAAAATTCTACTGGGCTTTGGCTTATTTTCCATGCTGACTCTTATGGTAAATAATCATCGCTTGAATAAAGTCACGGAAAAGTGGATGAGGGTCTGTTGGTTTTGATTTAAATTCAGGGTGAAATTGAACTCCAATCATCCAAGGATGATCTTTGACTTCAGCTATTTCGCAAAGATTCTCGCCTTTTAACGTTCCTGCAACTACAAAACCAGCTTTTTCCATTTGTTCTTTGTAAGTATTATTAAATTCATAACGATGACGATGCCGTTCGCTGATTTGTGAACTTTTATAAGCTTGATAAGCTTTTGTGTGAAGTTTCAAATCACAAATATAAGCTCCAAGACGCATTGTACCTCCCAGGTCTTGTAAACCTCTTTGCTCATTTAATAAAGAAATCACAGGATGTATAGTATCAGGATCAAACTCTGTTGAATTAGCTTCATTGAGTCCGACCACATGTCTAGCGAATTCCACTGCCATGACCTGCATTCCTAAGCAGATTCCAAAGTAAGGAATCTTTTTCTCCCTACATAATTTAGCTGTGTGAATTTTGCCAAGCCACCCTCTTTCTCCAAATCCTCCAGGAACTAAATAGCCATCACAACCTTCAATTGTTTTAGCTAATTGATTATCATCTAACGGAAGTTTATCTGCTTCAAACCGTTTAATTTGAAGTTTATATCCTGCAGCTAATGCTCCATGCGTCAAAGATTCGAAAACCGATTTATAAGCATCTTGATGTTGAACATATTTTCCAACGATGCCTACAGTTACAGTTCCTTTAGGATTTTTTATCGTTTCAAGAATTTTTTCCCATTCTGATAAATTGATTGAGGGATTAGGAAGATGTAAAAGTTCACAAATTAAAGCATCAATTCCTTGCTTATGCAAATCTAAAGGGACTTCATAAATACTATGTTCGACATCTTTTTCTTCGATGACAGCACGTCTGTTGACATTACAAAAAAGGCTAATTTTATCTTTAACTTCATCAGATAAATTCACTTCGCAACGGCAAACAATAATATCTGGAAAAATCCCAATTCCTCTTAAAACTTGTACGGAATGCTGTGAAGGTTTAGTTTTTACCTCTCCTGCTGCTTTCAAATAAGGAACATATGTCAAGTGTATATTTAAACAATTATTGCGATGATCGTAAGTAAACTGGCGAATGGCTTCTAAAAAGGGGAGTGATTCAATATCTCCGGCAGTTCCTCCTATTTCGACCAAAACAACATCAATATTTTCTTGTTGTTTTCCACAGTTCACAATGCGTTGTTTAATCTCATTCGTAATATGAGGAATAACTTGAACCGTTTTTCCTAGATAGTCGCCATGTCGCTCTCTTTTAATCACTGTATTGTAGATTTGGCCAGAAGTAGCGTTAGAAGCTTTTGATAAAAAAGAATTTGTATAACGGTAGTAGTGACCTAAATCTAAATCTGTTTCAGCGCCATCATCTGTCACATAAACCTCGCCATGTTGAAAGGGGCTCATCGTACCTGGATCAACATTCAAGTAAGGATCTAATTTAAGCATTGACACTCTTAACCCTTTTTTTTCGAGTAATAACCCGATTGCTGCAGAAGAGAGTCCTTTTCCCAAAGAGGAACAGACACCGCCTGTTATAAAAATGTATTTTGTTTGCATAGCCATTCCTCAACTTTGTGGATATCCTCAGGAGTATCAACTCCAATATTTGCCTGTTCAACGATCGCAATTTTGATTCGATATCCGTGTTCTAAAACTTTTAATTGTTCTAAATCTTCTTCTAACTGCAGGGGTGTAGAAGGTAATTTCTGATAGTCTATGATAAATGATGGTCTATAGACATAGAGTCCTAAATGACGAAAATAAATAGCTCCATTTTTAAAAGAGTTGGTTTTGTTGGAAGGGATTAAAGCACGGCTAAAATAAAGTGCGTTTCCCTGTTGATCCATCACACATTTGACAATAGAAGAATTTTTAGCTTCTTCTTCATTCAATAAGGGAGTCACAATAGTAGATACTTGTCCTTGAGGATCATTAACAAGTGCCTGAACAGCTAAATTAATGGATAAAGGGTTTAAACAAGGCTCATCTCCTTGAATGTTAACAATAGCAGTTGCGTGCATCCATTCTGGGTAGAGTGAAAGGACTTCTGCTAAGCGATCCGTTCCAGTGGGGCATTGTTCAGAAGTCATCACGACTTTGCCATTAAAGGAGCGAACATGTTCAAAAATACGTTCATCATCTGTGGCAACAATAAGATCGCTGAGAGCGCTAGCCCTTAAGCTATTTTCATAAGTTCTTTGAAGAAGAGTTTTACCGAGAATTGAGGCGAGGGGTTTACCTGGAAAACGAGTGCTACCATAACGGGCTGGTATAATTCCGATAATTTGTCCAGTCATCTCTGCATGTTTCAAAAGTAAATTAATATCGCAAAGATACTAGAAGATTTAATTATTAATAACAAGTGATTGTATATACAAATTGATTTTAGAGTTTTTCTACGGAGTAATAAAAGAGAAACATGTGCTCTGGGTTGCGCAATAAATTTTAGACCGTTATTCTATTTTGTAGATTTCTTTTTCATTTCGTTTATTTGATTTCTAATCCCTTAAAAGAAATCTATTAAATTAGGAAAAATCATGTCTTCAAATCATTTTGATGGGAATTATTATTTTAATCCTTTCAATTTTTCTACCCATTCATTTTGGCAAGTCCTCAAATGGATGATAACAAGAAAACCTGTTAAGTGGCCAGAATCAGTTTCTGTCAATCAGCAAAAAAAATTAAAAGAACGCGTTTCCTCTGATGAGCTAGAGGTCACTTATGTTACCCATTCAACAGTTCTTATTCAGATTGATGGGAAAAATATTTTAACAGACCCGATTTGGTCTGAAAGAGCGAGTCCTTTCTCTTATATTGGGCCTAAAAGAGTTTCTTTACCAGGTATTCAATTTAAGGATCTTCCTCCAATAGACTTTGTGCTTATTAGCCATAACCATTATGACCATATGGACATGCCTACACTTCAAAAGTTGCAGGTAGATTATTCTCCTGTTTTTTATGTCCCCATGGGGAATCAAAAGTTTTTGCGTAGTAAGGGGTTAAAAAAAGTTTTAGAAATGGATTGGTGGGATGAAGTTTCTCTCTATTCGTCTAATCAGCTCATTTTTGTTCCTGCTCAACATTTTTCGGCGCGGGGCCTATTTGATCGTAACCGAACTCTCTGGGGTGGTTTTATGATTAAAACATCTAATCAAAGTGTTTACTTTGCCGGAGATTCTGGCTATGGACCACATTTTAAGGCAATAAGATCACGGTTAGGAGCTCCGACATTAGCTTGTTTACCTATTGGGGCTTATGAACCAAGGTGGATAATGCAATCAATTCATTTATCTCCAGCCGAAGCTCTTCAAGCTCATCTAGATTTAAACGCCAAGCAAAGTTTAGCGATTCACTTTGGAACCTTTCAATTAACAGACGAGGGAATTAAAGAACCCGTTAAAATACTTCGCCAAGAGATGCAAACGAAGCAAATCCCATTCGAGCAATTTTGGGTATTAAATCCTGGGGAATGTAAGCAAATTTATTAATTTTAAACTTTTGAGATCAGAGTGAACCGTCTTTTCTTTCTCCTATATGAAATGTCATTATGGTTATTAGCTATTTTAGCAACTCCCAAAATGCTTTATTATTTTTTTATTCACGGGAAATACCGACACAGCTTGTGGTATCGATTAGGATTTAAAGGGTTTGAAATCAGTCAAGAACACCCTTTGATTTGGATTCATGCTGTATCTCTTGGGGAGACGAAAGCCGTTATTGCTTTAGCGCGAGAATTAAAACTTGCTTATCCTCATCATCGCTTACTTATTTCTTCGGTGACAGAAACTGGTCATGCTGAAGCAAAAAGGAGTTTGCCTTTTGCCAATTATCATGTTTATTTACCCTTCGATTTTTATTTCATTATAAAAAAAATCGTCCGAAAAACGGCCCCTCAGCTCGTGGTTATTTGTGAATCCGACTTTTGGTTGAATTTTATGAGATTAACTAAGCAACAGGGAGCTGCACTTGTTTTAGTTAATGGTAAGTTATCTCAAAAATCTGCGGCACGTTTTAAAGTATTTAATTTTTTCTCTAAAAAACTTTTTAGTTTGTTCGATCTTCTATGCGTTCAAAATTCTTTATATAAAGAACGTTTTGTTGATATTGGTGTACAAGAAGAAAAATTACATGTGACTGGAAACCTTAAATTAGATGATGAGTATCCACAACTGACAAAAGAAGGGGTGTATGCATGGAGAGAAAAATTGGGGATTTCTCCAGAGCAACCCGTTTTAACAATTGGTTCTTCACACTATCCAGAAGAACAAATGCTTATTCGCATGCTTAAAGAACTCTGGAATCAAATTCCTGATTTAAAGGCTATTTTAGTGCCTCGTCATCCTGAAAGATTTAAGGAAGTGGTTGCTTTTTTAGAAAAGGAACGACTCAAGTGGATTAATTTTACAGATATCAATAGGAGAACTGGAAAAGAGCAAGTGATTCTTATTGATGCAATGGGAATGCTTCGCATGTGTTACCAACTTTCGGATATTGCCATTGTTGGGGGAAGTTTTACATTAAAGGTAGGTGGACATAACATCCTAGAGCCTTGTTGGTATGGTAAACCTGTTATTTTTGGACTTTCTATGTATTCGCAATTAGAACTTGTTGACCTTATTAAACAAGCTGAAGCTGGGATTCAAGTTTCAGAGCAAGAATTACAAAAAGTTTTAGAAATTTTATTAATTGACAGTTCTATCCGGGAAGAAATTGGTCAGAACGGATTAGCACTTGTCCAAAGTTTGAGAGGGTCAACAAAACGAACACTGCAAACTATCACAGATCTTTTCCAAAAATTTAAATTCCCTTCGACAGATACATTAAAGGCTTAGTAAAGCTTATTTTTGTAAATAATAGAAATTATAGTTGTTTGAAAATAACGCATTTGCTATAGTCAATGTTTCTTTAGCAAACTAAAACCCAGTTTGCATCTGACGCGGGGTGGAGCAGGGGTTAGCTCGTTGGGCTCATAACCCAAAGGTCGGAGGTTCGAATCCTTCCCCCGCTAATTTTTCTTTACGGCGGTATAGCTCAGTTGGTAGAGCAACGGAATCATAATCCGTGTGTCGTCGGTTCAAGTCCGGCTGCCGCTACATCAGTTTACTTATCTATTTACATTCTAGGGTGGCTTATAACAATGGCATCAGCCAACGTTTATTTAAATGATTAACGTTTTGGTGTAATTTTGGCGCTCTTCAGTAAATTTCAGCACTGCCTATCACCTATTAACAGAAATATAATTCTCTTTTTTTATCTAGGTGAATATTTTCTCTTTTTTTCCACGGACCATAAGAAGCAATCTCATCTCTAATTTCTATTTCCCGTACGTAATAGAAGTAAGCATGAATGAAACGTTAAACAATTCCTACATTTAGCCCTTTTCCTTTGGTAGTCTAAGTTTTTTTTTTGCAATTCGTATTGCAAAAGATTTTTTTAGTTCTCTTGTGTTAGCTAAAAAGCTTGCTTGCCGCATAGTTTATAAAGATTTCTTGGTGTTAAGCAAATTCTTGAATTTAATAGGCCTTGATGCATTACCATGATTTCATCAAACATACTTTTTTTAGCGGGAGACCGCTTTTTAGATTTTTTGCGTATTGAGTGCCTTTTTGGCAATGCCATTTTTTTATTTTACATCTTTTATTCGCCCAAGGGAGAAACGCTGTAGAGAGGAAATGGACAAATAATTTTTTAAGAGTCAATGTCTATGAATTTTTTAAATTCTAGAAAAAACTTGTAAAAAAGTACAATATACTGTACTTTAAAGATAAAAGAAGATAGTAATTTATGCCGAAATACAAGGTTTATCGAGAACCTGAATACGACGATTGGTTTAAAAAAGAGTCTTTTCGATCTCAGTTACAAATAGAAGACCGCCTCGATAGAATTCGAAATGAGGCCCATTTTGGACATCATAAATATTTAGCGGATGATATTTGGGAAATTAAATTTAATGATGGTAGGCGCATTTATTACGCCTTATTTAAAGAAAGTAATATAATTCTTCTATTAGGAGGAAATAAAAATGAGCAAGATAAAGGTATCATCAAAGCAAAAAACATATACAAAAAGAGGAAAGATGGTACCTGATAAAGACTTGCCAACCCTTACAAATTTTGAAGGGTTGATTGAAGATAAACCAAGAGAATTTATGCTCAATTCACAAAACATTGGAAACGCCATTATGGAATGTCTTATGGAGAATGATCCAGAAGGGGTTATCGAAGTAATTAGTATTTATTTAAGAGCCTTAAACAAAGAGAAATTTAGGAAAAAGGCAGAGATAGGAAAATCTACTTATTACTACTTAATGAAAAGTAAGAACCCAACTATCAAGACTTTAGCCAAGATCGTTTATTCAATGGCTCATTAAACTCAATCTTGACAGTTCCTAAGTTATCTTTTTCTTGTTTTTAGGTCTACATAACTTTCTTATCGTCAGTTGTTTCTGTTGCTTTACTGGTATGAGCTCATCTTCGATGGCAACTTAAATTCATTTTAGAGCACCTGACAAATTGTTGTCACTAAGCGAAGAGTGTATTGCACTACGTGTTAACGCGACTTCGCAAGGTAAAGAGATGGGAAGTTGTGCAAATTTATCCTATTTGGAGCAGTATATTAACTTGAATCGCATTGGATAACTTTGATTCGTTTATTTCAAAGAAAATATAATGACAGTTTTTAGGGCATGGACGAACTTTTTTCTCCAAGTCGCGTGCTTATTCAATTATTTCCAGAAGGGACATTAGAAAAAATGCTTGTGCCTGATTCAGCATTATTTGTTTTTCCTAAAGAGTTAAAAGTTTTCAAGGAATTATTTACAAAGGTAACCCATTCTATTTTAATGCATTATTTCCAAAATCATTCAATTGGTCAGGAAGTAAAGTGTGTCTTTCTTGATCTATTTTATGCTCACCTCCAAGAAAAAATTTTACTTATATTTGATTTCTCATCTCAAATAAATATTTATCCGATGCCAAAATAATCTATTTGTCTCATGGAAAGCAACGGATAGTGATAGATCCAAAGGGGAGTATTGGTTTTCCAATACAACGAAGGATGGGCATGTGTCAAGGCACCTATTCACGGTTTTAAGCACCTCTTCAGACTGCTTTGAAGATGTAGTTCAATGGTATTACGTTCAACTTGTATTTGCCTATTGTTGGCAAATTAAGGCAGATCTTGGTTTAATGAATTTTTTTAATTTAGCAATAAGTATTCTAAAAACTTATTCCAGTCTATTTGACGATAACTTAGGGAATTAATGAAAAATTCTAAAACATCGATTAATTTACTAAGTTCCTTTGAGGCTGAACAAGCTTATCATGAAATGTTAGGGCCCTTGCCCGAGCTTTTTGGCAATTCTAAAACCGAAGAGAAAGAGCAAAGTGTTACTAAAGGAAAATGTTTTTTCGGATACTTTATAGATAGAATTTGTTTAGGAATACTTGCTCTTGAATTTCCGTTTGTTCAGACAGCGCATATTGATTGGATAAGTGTTAAAGAAAACTCGCCGACACAAGAAATCGAAAAGGCTTTACTTTGTCATGCAGAAATGTTTTGCCAAGAACATTCTATTTATTCTTTGACCGCAGAAACACGAATTCCATTAAAAAATGAACATTTAAAAGGATTTGAATTTTATATTAAAGCTGGTTTTAGACCTTTGTTTGAGCGTAGAAACGCTGATCTTGGCTATGTAATCGTTTATTTAAATAAAATCATCTCTCCAAAAATATTTAAGTGGGTTGATTTGACACATGAACTTTCTGAAAAGATTCCCACTTGGGATAGAAACTGTGGATTTAAACACAAAGAAATTTCGACATATGAAGAGGGGACAACTGACTGTCAGTTTTCGATTCAAAGCATTGAAATGTTGGCGGGTGCTGGGACACATATAGATGCTCCAGCGCATTGTTATCCCCGCAGTAAAACAGTTATAGATCTGCCATTACAATCTTTAATTTCTCCCTGTGTTGTGATAGATGTGTCTGAAGAAGCTCATGACCGCTATTCGGTTGACATTCTAACTATAAGAAATTTTGAAAGGAAATATGGAAATATTTGTAAAAATACTTTCGTTATTTTTTATACGGGTTGGGAGCGATTTTGGAAGCAACCTGAAAAATATCATAATCATTTCGATTTTCCCTCCGTCACCCAGGAAGTAGCTGAATATCTCGTATCTAAAGATATTCGAGGTATTGGCATTGACACCCTTTCGCCTGACAGACCAGATAGCAAATTTCCAGTTCATCAGATAATTTTAGGGGCAGGTAAATAATACATTGTTGAAAATGTTGCCAAGGCAAATTTATTACCTGCTGTTGGAAGTTACGTTTTTGTCATACCCATACCCATAGTGAAAGGGACTGAAGCTCCTATTCGTCTTTTAGGAATGTTTCCTGGATGACAAATATGTTTTTTCTTTTTAAGATCGTTACATCAATGTTAGAAAAAATTAAATGAATGCAAAGAAAGTACAGATGTCAAATGCCTTAAATGAATTGAGAGAGTTTGGTCTTATCAACATAAATTATCCTGACGAATTAAGACAATCGGTTGAAGAAGCAGTCAAATCTTGGAAAAATTTTTGTTATTTGCCTGCGGAGGAAAAATTAGCCTTTGCTTTTCTTGAAGACAATCACGGAGATGGGTCAGGTTATGAATTAAAAGAAGACAAAGGATGGAAAAAAGACCTCAAAGAAAATTTCCATGTCACGCTTTTTCAATATGATCGACTTATCCAAATTGCTAATCAACGAACTTTTTCTTTTTTAAATGATGTAAAAATTCTTCTCGATAAAATAGAGCCCCTGATATTAGAGTTTTCACACGCAGTTGAAGAAGAATATAAAATTGATGGGCTTTTAAAAGAGGTCAAAAGCAGTAAATCTCATTGGATTCTTCGTTACTTACATTATTTCGGGGACCAGCAAGAAAGGTTTGAAATTGCAGCTCCACATGTCGACAAGGGGGTTTTACTCTCCACCTTTTTGAAAGTGATGAGGGATTACAATATTACTGTTTAAAAGAGCTGGAATGGAAAGCCATGCCTATTGATGAAAAACAGACAGTAATCATTCCAGCCGTGCAGCTTCAATTATGGTCAAAAGGAGATTTAAAAGCTTTGTATCATCGCGTGGTTGCAACAGAAAAAACAGCAAAACGCGGTCGCTTTTCAATGGTTTGTTTTATACCATTTCAAAGTACTCTGATGTATAATAAAAGAACCTACGGGAGTGTGCAAACGCATGATGTAGGATTTAATTATGCTTTATCGCATCAAGAGTTTTCCACATATTTTTCACCTCGTTCTTAAGGCTTATCCTTAAAAATCTAATTTGCGATTAAGAAATTGGATATTTTTTTAAATTTATTTAGTCAGGAGTTGATGACAACGTTTTAATTATGTAACAAAATTTTGCGACCAATCAGTAAAGTTCAAAGCATTGAAATTGATCCTAATTCTTAAAATAGGGCGCTTCTTTATCGTGCTGTTAAAAAGATAAAGTTGTTGAGCTAGTCGTATCATATCGGGTTGTGGAGTTGCCCCTATAAAACCGGACCGCTAGCCTGCCATTTTTAATTTCCTTAAATACTCTCTCGGAGAGAGCATATTTAAAGCCTTATGAGGGGCTTTAGCGTTATAGTCTTCGATCCAAATAGGCAATTGCTGCAAAACAGCTTCAGCACTTGCCAGATTGCCGAAATAAACATCATCTCTTTTAAAAGTTTTGACAAAAGCTTCTGCCATGCCATTACTTTCTGGACTATAAGGTGGCGTGGTTCTAATGGTTAAACCAAGCATTCTACCAAAATTGACAGTTTCTTTAGCCGTGTAACAGCTGCCATTATCAGAGAGCCATTCAAGAGGTACTCTAGCTTTTGGCTGTTCAAATCTATATTCAATAGTCTCAAGCATCAAATCTCGAATCATCTGCCCATCAATACCTATTGTAGAAGCAATATAACGCATGACTTCTCTGTCACACGTATCCAACGAGAAGGCGACATGAACACGATCACCATTTAAGCATTGAATAGAGAAGCTGTCTGAGCACCATCGTGTATTGCTGTAGAGAGTCTCTACTTTGCCTGTAT